>JADHNI010000078.1 GCA_016779585.1 Pseudomonadales bacterium | reverse complement strand
GGTACCAGATGGAACCCTGGTTGAGTTCACGGCAGAACTGGGTGATATCACCAGCAGCTGTACAACCGAAAGTGGTCAGTGTGAGGTGACCTATGTGTCCGCTGACCCCAGGGCGCCTGACAACTCTGAGGTAAGTTTCAGGCAGCTGGCGGTCGATGACTGCCCCAGCTCACTGGTACGCAACGAAACTGTCACAGTAAGTAGCGGCGACGGTATGACAGATTACCGCGTCGCTGACATTCTCCGACTGTCCATTGGAACGACTGTACTGGTTGAAGATACCCACTATGAACCTCGCGCTTATGGCTTCGAATGCCTTGCCTCACCCTGTTCCAATGGCGCAACGGTGGACGCAACTTACTACCGTTTGTGGCTTGATGAAGAAGACGATGGCAGCACGGCTCATGTGTTCCTGAACCCGGGCGAAGCTACTGAACCTTTCCTTGATGTTCGCGGCACACCGTGTCTGGCGGGTTCGCGCAGCAATATTGAGCGCATCACCGGCTCTATCGACCCGGATGGTGATACCTCTGTGACGGGCGTTGGCACACAGTTCCTTCTTGAGCTGGCAGTTGGCGACAAGCTGAAAGTTGGTGATCAGGTAGCAACGATCACAGCAATTGCTTCCGACACGGCCCTGACGGTTGATACTGCCTTCGACGATGGCGGTAACGATGTATCGCCGGAACGGATTGCTGCACCTGCCTATCTCGGAGGCATGGGACAGCCCTATGGCGCCAGGTCCACCATTCTTGCGTATGCCGTGGGTGAAGAAAGTTTTGTCGACGTAAACGGCAATGACGAATACGACTATGGCGAACCGTTTGAAGATCTGACAGAAGCCTTCCTCGACAAAAACGAGGACGGCGTGCTGAATGACGTGAATGGTGATTCTGCCAGCGCAGGCACAGAAGGCCCCTACAGAGATGCCGGCCTGGGTACCAATGCACCGGGGCCGGCGCGTGAAAAGAGCAACCCCTACTGCTATGGCCCCCAGACGATTATCGGTGACGCCACAGATGGCGAAGACGATTCTACCGAGGCGGAAGTCTACTGTTACCAGGACGGTGGCGAAGAGGAACTGTTCATTGACCGCAACGGTAACGGCATCATGGATGTTGGTAACGGCATCTATAATGGCAGCCGCTGCCTGAACCCGGAGCAGGAAGTGGATGGTGTCATGACCACGGTCTGTACCACCGAGCTGGTGAACATCAGCCGCGATGTTGAGATTCTGCTTGCCGGTACAGAGCCCTATGTAGAGTTCCGATCCACCAATGGCGGCACCAACGGTGGCGGTGAAATTATCCAGAGCATTGAACTCGCGGGTGGTTCCCCGATATCTGATACCACCGGTTCAGCGCCTGACTGGTCAATTTCCGATGCGACAGCAGTCACCAGCCTGACAACCCAGAAAGGTGCTGATGTGAATACCACCAACACCGATCAGGGTACAGTTCGTGACGTTGAACTGTTTGCCATTGAAGGCGCCTTTACTACGGCGGATGCAGTGTGGACTCTGGAGTTCCAGATTGAACACCAGACCACGACCAGCCAGGGAGGCGTTGAAGTTTTTGCCGCTGGTCAGCGACTGACGTTCGATACAGGTGCAGGTGCTGGTGGAGCGTCCGACCAGATATGTGGTGAATCTGCTGTCGCCGTAACCGTTGGTGATATCGACGTCTGCCGGGTTTCGAACTTCACGGTACCCGCGGCAGGAGACCTGATTATTGCGTCAGCAGACCCTGCACAGTTTCTGATCGCGGAAATCAACAAGTGTATTGATGATGCAGGCTGTACCTCTGGTGGCGCAATGCTCACGGGCACAACCAGCGGTAACCAGTTTGACTATGAGATTACCAACGGTGAAACCGTGACATCCAATGACCTGACCAACACGGCCTTGACCCAGTTCGATGTCGGTACTTCCCAGTTAACCTTCGATGCCAATGGTGCCTCGGTTGAAAACATCGTGTTCCCCGGCGTCAGTGAGGTCGAAGGCAATGGCGGTAATGTGCCGACATTGTCCACCACGCGAACCGGTGTGTGGGTCTACTTCACAGATAAGTACAACGGCCCACTGCCCGAGAATTCAACGGTCACGGTGACCTCTGACAACTCGGCAGGCTGCACGCTGCTTTCAGTGAACGGGGTTGCCGTTAACTCCAACGAGCCGGGTCCGGATTCAGGTGGTGAACACTCGGGTTCAGTGACGATCGGATCAGATGTGTCGACCAGGACGTTTATCCAGATGGGCACCGGCTTCGGTTCGGGTCCTGTAACGGTAAGTGTTTCAACTGCACCTTCAGGCACGACTCGAACGACCAGCTTTAGCTGCGACCTGGGCAGCTAGTCCATATAGTCAGTCAGGCTCAGCCCGCGTTATCCAGTTCTCCGGCCTCGGGGATGGATGACGCGGCGCCCTTCCGGGTAACGCTGATGCCTGCGGCAAGCGTCGCTTTTCGCAGGCAATGCTCGATCGAATCATCCCTGCTGTAGTTCGCAAGAAAGTAGCCTGTGAAGGTGTCACCTGCGCCGGTACTGTCTTTTACTTCAACGCTGGCTGCTTCCTGCGTGACCTGTGTATCACCATGCTGGTAAACCGCGCCTGCTTCTCCCAGTGTTAGAAGCAAACGAGTAGCGGGGAATTTGGCACGCAGGTTCCTGAGAATCTCTCGGGGTTCTGCGGCACCGGCAAGCGCTTCACCTTCAATTTCATTGATGATCAGTAATTCAAACTGTTCCAGGGGCAGGCGCTTGATGTTGTCTGACATGGGCGCGGCGTTCAGCACCAGTCGAAGACCAGTTTCGATGGCTTTGTCTACAAGGTAGTCGAGTTCGCTGATCTCATTCTGCAGCAGCATCAGTTGGCCCGGCGCTGCCTGTGACAGGACGCGGTCTATGTCTTCCCGATTGATATTTCGGTTAGCGCCACCAAAAAGCACAATGGCGTTTTCGCCGGCGCTGGAAACCTGGATATTGGCGTGTCCTGTTGGACCGTCATCAATCAGCAGCAGCTCTGTGCCGACGCCTTCGTCGTCCAGCAGTGTTTTTAGCCACTGCCCGTCCTGGCCAATACGACCTGCATGCAGGACTTCGGCACCTGCCCGCGCGAGTGCGATAGACTGGTTTAATCCCTTGCCTCCTGGATGGACTTCATAGCCCGTGCAGGGGAGAGTCTCGCCCGGGTTCACGAAGTGATCGACGGCATAGACGTGATCAATGCAGCAGGAACCAAAGTTGATAATAGGTAAGGACATAAACCATCTGCCCGGCTGACAAAAGCGTTCGTGATGGTATCATAGGCAACCTTCGGTCGGGGTGTAGCTCAGCCTGGTAGAGCACTGTCTTCGGGAGGCAGGGGTCGTGAGTTCAAATCTCGCCATCCCGACCACTATTCTCATTCTAGTTAGTGGTGGCGATCCACCACAAAGTTAACCAGGACATTCATCGCCTGGCGATACTCGGAATCCTCCACTTCACCCAGGCACTCCAGTGCCATGCACTGCTCCTGCTTCGCCTGTCCGGCCGTGTAGTCGAGAGCGCCGGTGTTGTTCACGAGTTCTATCATCTGCGGCAGGTTTTCAACGCCGCCATTGCGGATCGCTGTTCGAATAAACTCCGAATCCTCGATGCTGGCATTGCGCATTGCGGCGATCAGCGGCAGCGTGACTTTGCCCTCTGCCAGGTCGTCACCGACATTTTTGCCGAGTTCCTGTGCGTCACCCTCATAATCGAGTTGATCGTCGACCAATTGGAACGCCACACCAAGATGCAGCCCATAGTCACGCAGGGCTGTTTCAGCTTTCTCGTCCGCGCCGGCAAGCACTGCGCCGGAATGAGCGGCTGCCTGGAACAGCATGGCGGTTTTCCTGGAGATAATCTCCATGTATTCGGATTCGCTGGTGTCAGGATTACCTACAGCACACAGTTGCTGGACTTCACCCTCCGCGATGACATTGGTTGCCCGTGAAAGGATTTCCATGACGCGCATGTTGCCGATTTCTACCATCATTTCGAAAGCTCGACTGTGCAGGAAATCGCCAACCAGCACACTGGGCGAGTTACCCCAGGCGGCGTTGACTGTCTTTCGGCCACGACGGAGGTCAGATTCATCGACAACATCATCGTGCAGCAACATGGCGGTATGCAGGAATTCGATGACGGCAGCAAGCTTGATATGTTCCTTGCCGTCGTAGCCACAGGCCTTTGCTGCGAGCAGCACAAGGAGCGGCCTCAGGCGCTTTCCACCTGCTTCCACGAGATAGGCTGCTATCTCCTCCACCAGAGGAACCTCGGAATTCAGGTTTGACCGGATGAGGTCATCAACCGCCTGAAAGTCCTTCTGGACGGCTGATAGGAAGGGATAGGTCATCTAAATGTCTGATTTCGTGGGCTTTTGCGAGGGTGTGAATGCTAGGTGCGGGCACTTCCGGTGTCAAGGAGGATTGATCAAATCTTGCTTGCTACTGGCATTCTCTTCGCTTAGAATTGCGCGTCCTGAAAGTGGCGGGGTTCCTGCCACAGCCCAATAAAAAGAGATACTTAGCATGTACGCTGTAATTGAAAGTGGCGGCAAACAGCATCGGGTTGAGCCGGGTGAGGTTTTGCGGCTTGAAAAACTGGATGTCGCTGAAGGCGAAACCATCGACTTCGACAAAGTGATGATGATTGGCGAAGGAGAAAAAGTGCAGATTGGCGCGCCTTTTGTTGAAGGTG
This sequence comes from Pseudomonadales bacterium, assembly GCA_016779585.1. Lineage (GTDB taxonomy): Bacteria > Pseudomonadota > Gammaproteobacteria > Pseudomonadales > Azotimanducaceae > UBA9659. The sequence continues at coordinate 10,560 of JADHNI010000078.1, read as the reverse complement.
GCAAAGTCACGGCACAGGTTGTCTCACACGGTCGAGGCGACAAGGTGACAATCGTAAAGATGAAACGCCGTAAGCACTACCGCCGTCAGGCTGGCCATCGTCAGCATTTCACTGCGGTGAAAATCACGGATATCACTGGAGGTTAACGGACATGGCACATAAAAAAGCAGGCGGTAGTACGCGTAACGGACGCGATTCGGAGTCCAAACGCCTCGGTGTAAAAGTTTTCGGCGGACAGGAAGTGATCGCCGGTAACATTATCGTTCGCCAGCGCGGCACGAAGTTCCACCCTGGTAAAAATGTTGGTTGTGGCAAGGACCACACGCTTTTCGCGAAATCTGATGGTGTCGTAGAATTCAGTGTAAAGGGGCCAAAGCAGCGTAAATACGTTAACGTCGTTGCCCAGGCATAATCGAACACTCGATTGATCAAAAGCCCCGTCAGTGACGGGGCTTTTTTTTGCCTGAGCCTTCAGCGTTAATGGAAAAAATTTATTGGGACCTGAAGTGGTACCCGGGTAAAGCCCTAAAGTAGACGGCCATAGAAAAGTGAAGTTTGTTGATGAAGCCAGTATCAAAGTTGAAGCCGGAAACGGTGGCAACGGCTGCCTGTCATTCCGTCGGGAAAAGTACATCGAAAAGGGTGGTCCGGACGGCGGAGATGGTGGTGACGGCGGCAGCATATACCTCGTGGGTGATGCGGCCCTGAATACACTGGTGGACTTCCGATTCCAGCCCAACTATCGCGCGGAAAAAGGCGAGCACGGTAAAGGCAGTGATCGCACCGGTGCCAAGGGTGAAGATATGTACATTCGAGTGCCCTGCGGTACCAGTATCTTCGATGATGAAACCGACGCTTACCTGGGTGATGTTAACGAAGAGGGTGAGACCCTGCTGGTCGCCTCAGGCGGCAAACACGGGCTTGGCAATACCCGTTTCAAATCCAGTACCAACCGTGCGCCGAGGCAGACGACACCGGGAGCGCCGGGTGAGGTTCGTAACCTGCGGCTGGAGCTGAAACTTCTTGCTGATGTCGGTCTTCTGGGTTTGCCCAATGCGGGTAAATCCACCCTGATCAGTGTTGTATCTGCAGCCAAGCCTAAGATTGCGGATTACCCCTTTACGACCCTGGTGCCAAACCTCGGGGTGGTGCGCATTGACCACAATCGAAGTTTTGTCATTGCCGACATCCCGGGTCTGATTGAAGGCGCTGCGGATGGCGCAGGTCTCGGCGTACAGTTCCTGAAACACCTGTCTCGAACCAGGGTGTTGCTGCACTTGATTGATCTCGTGCCAGTTGATGGCACTGACCCGGCTGAGAACTTTAAAACTATTGAGTCAGAACTCGGCCGGTACAGCGAGGGCATCGCAGAGAAGCCACGATGGCTTGTTTTCACAAAATCAGATCTGCTTGGAGCCGATGCCGCGACAAAAGCAGCAGAAATTGCCAGCGGGCTTGGTATTAAGAACTATTTCTGTATTTCGTCCGTGGCATCAGAAGGCACGGATGCGTTAATGGCAGAGATTTCTGCCTACCTGCAGGAACTCGAAGAGCAGGATGAGGCAGGCCAGAACGAGAAGATTCGTCAGGAGGTTCACGAATTTTCGCTGCAAAAACGTCTGGAGCGCAGAAGAAAGCGTCAGCAGGGTGCTGAAGAAGATGATGATGACTTTGATGTCACGGTGCATTACGAGCCATGAGCAAATATCAGCCGGGAAACGTCTGGGTCATCAAGGTGGGTAGTTCGCTGCTGACCAATAATGGTGCTGGCATGGATCGATCCCTGGTCCAGGGGTGGGTCGACCAGATTGCCAGGCTACGATCACAGAATCTACGGATAGTGCTGGTGTCTTCCGGCGCGGTGGCCGAGGGTATGCAGCGTCTGGGTCTCAAGGTCCGGCCCCACTCGATCCATGAACTTCAGGCTGCAGCAGCCGTGGGCCAGATGGGCTTGATCCAGATGTATGAGTCGGCGTTCCAGCAACACGATATCCACACGGCGCAGGTACTGTTAACCCACGATGACCTCAAGTCGCGGGAGCGTTATCTCAACGCACGAAGCACGCTTAACCAGTTGCTCAACCTGGGCGTTGTACCCATCGTCAATGAAAACGATACAGTTGTAACCGATGAAATTCAGTTTGGTGACAATGATACGCTTGCTGCATTGGTTGCGAACCTGATTGGCGCCGATACTTTGTTGCTGCTGACTGACCAGGCCGGGCTGATGTCTGCCAACCCGGTAACTCATCCTGATGCGGAACTCATCACGGTAAAACCCGCCAGTTCTGCTGAGCTGGATGTGATGGCTGGTGAAGGGTCTGCACTTGGGCGAGGCGGGATGGTCACCAAGGTTCGTGCGGCGAGAACAGCAGCACGCAGCGGCGCTCACACCATAATTGCCTCAGGCAGGCAGGAAGCCGTCATAACCCGACTGGGTGACGGCAATGTCACGGGTACGTTGTTGACACCGGACAGTGAGACCGTGGTTGCCAGGAAACAGTGGCTGGCCTCCTTGCCAACGAGCGGGTTCCTCATGCTGGATGAAGGTGCTTGCCGGGTGCTGAAAGGGGAAGGGCGCTCGCTTTTGTCCGTCGGAGTCACAGAGACCCGTGGCAGGTACACGCGTGGCGACATGGTGGCCTGCCTGGATGCAGGTGGGCGCGAGATTGCCCGGGGTTTGGTGAACTACAGCAGCGACGATGTCGCCAGGATATGTGGTGTATCCAGCGATCAATTCGAGTCTGTATTGGGTTTTCTTGCGGAGGATGAGTTAATCCACCGCGACAATCTGGTTCTGATTTAAGTGTACTGCAGTGACTGTCGCGGGGACTAAAAAGGCGTTCTAGCCTTTGAGTGCTTTAACGCTGGCGTTCAGGCGAGACTTGTGTCGTGCTGCCTTGTTCTTTGTGATCAGTCCATGAGTTACCGCTCGGTCAATCACCGGTACCGCTTGTTGATAGGCGCTGGTTGCAGCCTCGTAATCACCGCCATCAACGGCAGCGATAGTTTTCTTGATTGCGGTACGAAACGCAGAGCGCTGGCTCGCGTTGTGGCGACGACGTGCTTCATTCTGTCGTGCGCGTTTCCTGGCCTGTGCTGAGTTTGCCACTGTAAGTTATTACCCGGGTTGAAAAAAAATAGGCGCGAATCATGCCGATTTCGTATGGTTTTGTCAAACAAACGCGGGACGGCTGTGAGAAGATGGATTGCGGGGGAAAAGACTGAATCCGATGACTGATGTAAAGACAGAAGCAGGCGACAAGCCTACCGGGAAGCTGCTTCGCTCTGGCATGGTGGTGTCTGTCATGACCATGATTTCCAGGGTCCTCGGGCTCGCCCGAGATATGGTCATTGCCTATTTTTTTGGCGCTGCCGCCGGCGCAGATGCCTTTTTCCTTGCGTTCCGTATACCCAACTTCTTCCGGCGTCTTTTTGCTGAAGGTGCTTTCTCGCAGGCATTTGTTCCTGTGCTCTCAGAGTACAAAACAAAGCGCACTCATGATGACGTTAAAATGCTGGTGGATCGGACGGCAGGTTCGCTTGGCCTGGTGCTGCTTCTGATTACCGCGGCGGGTGTGCTGGGCGCTGAGTTGGTCATCAGCGTGTTTGCGCCAGGGTACCTGTATCACGGGGAAAGCGAGAAGTTTTACCTGGCGGTCGACATGCTGCGCCTGACCTTTCCCTATCTTTTCCTGATTTCCATGACCGCGCTGTCTGGCGCCATCCTCAATACCTATGGTCGATTTGCAGCGCCTGCCTTTACTCCTGTTCTACTGAATGTATCGTTGATCTGTTGCGTTGTTCTGCTGCGCGATCAACTAGACGAGCCCGTCATGGCGCTGGCATGGGGTGTGTTGATTGCCGGTGTTGCGCAGCTTTCCTTCCAGGTGCCCTTCCTCAGCCAGATCCGGTTGCTGCCTTCGCCGAAAACCGGCTTTCGGGATGAAGGGGTCAGGCGAATCGGAACCCTGATGTTGCCTGCGATCTTTGGCGCCTCAGTCAGCCAGATCAACCTGCTGGTTGATACACTACTGGCATCTTTCCTCGAAACGGGCAGCCTATCCTGGCTCTACTATTCAGATCGACTGCTCGAACTGCCGCTGGCCCTGTTTGGCATAACCATTGCGACGGTGATTCTGCCGGGACTTTCGAAAGAACATGCCGAAAATTCCTCCGGCGCCTTTTCTCAAACCCTGGACTGGGCGCTCCGCACCGTGCTGCTGTTTGGCCTGCCGGCATCAGTGGCGCTGGTTTTCCTGTCTGAACCCTTGATCGCAACGCTCTTTTACCAGGGCGAGATGACCGTACGGGACGTCAACATGGCAGGCATGAGTCTTGCGGCCTACGGCGCGGGTCTGCTCGGGCACATGTTCATCAAGGTGCTCGCTCCGGGCTACTTCGCGCGACAGGATACAAAAACACCTGTTCGCTACGGGATCATTGCCATGGTTACAAACATGGTGTTGAACCTGCTACTGATCTTGCATTTCAAGCATGTTGGACTGGCCATGGCGACGACGTTATCCGCCTTCCTTAATGCATGGCTGCTCTTTGTAGGTTTGAAGCGGGACGGTGTGCTCGAGGTGGGAGAAGGTTGGCCGATTTATCTGGGTCAGGTTTTCGCAGCATCAGGCCTGATGCTGGGCGCCCTCATTCTGGTTGTCCCTGATATTGACTGGTGGCTGCAGCACGAATTCTTCACGAGATTGTTCTGGATGTTGTTGATCTGTATCGCAGGCGCAGTAACCTATGCGGCTTCGCTCTTCCTGTTGGGCATAAACGTTAAAAAGCTGGTGCGTTAAGTGAAGATCATCCGCGGCTTGTTGAATGTAAAAGAAGAACATCGAGGGTCCGTCGCGACCATCGGTAACTTTGATGGCGTACACCTTGGGCACCAGAAGATCCTGTCTGAGGTGATTGCCAGGGCGCGAGAGTTGAATACGACGTCCATGCTGATCTGTTTCGAACCCCAGCCGAAAGAGTTTTTTGACGTATATAACGCGCCAGCTCGTCTGACGAGGTTTCGGGAAAAAGTTCAGCTGCTCAGGGAGCTGGGCCTGGACCAGGTGTTCTGCGTCAAGTTCGATGAAAAGGCGCGCAACATGACGGCAAGTGAGTTCGTTCGGATCCTGACCGATGACCTTCGCCTGTCTGCGCTTTTTGTTGGCGATGATTTTCGTTTTGGCCAGGACCGGAGCGGTGATTATTCACAGTTACAGAAAGCCGGTGTGGAACACGGTTTTTCTGTGCATAACATGTACACCATTGCCGTCGAAGATACGCGGGTATCGAGTACGCGTATTAGGGAGAGTCTTGCCGGGGGCAATTTCGAGTTGGCGGAAAAGCTGCTCGGCCGTCCCTATTCGATAACAGGCAAGGTGATTTATGGGCGCCAGTTGGGCAGGACGCTCGGCGTTCCAACTGCAAATATCCAGCTGCATCGTTATGTGGCGCCGATATCGGGAGTGTATGCGTGTGAAATGGAACTACCCGGGAGTTTGGCTCAGGGCGTCGCCAACGTCGGTGTGAGACCAACAATTGATGACAAGACACCAAAACCCATCCTGGAGGTTCACCTGTTTGACTTCGACGGGAACCTGTACGGGAAGACAGTGCGCGTTGTTTTCAGGCACAAGATCAGGGAAGAGAAAAAGTTTGATGGCCTTGATGAGTTGAAAGCGGCGATCGCGGAGGACATAAGGGAAGCCCGTAATCTGTTCGAGGCACGGGAGCCGTAATGCATTACTGGATAGTCAGTGCCCTTGTGGTCATCCTGGATCAGTGGTCGAAGCACTTTATGACAGGGTTGCTGCCACTGTGTGTCAGGGGACGCTGCGAGTCGATTGAGATACTGCCCGTTTTTAAACTGACACTGCTACATAATGAAGGTGCTGCGTTCAGTTTCCTTGATGACGCAGGCGGCTGGCAGAGATGGTTTCTTGTGGCGGTGTCTGCGGGTGTCAGTGTCTTCATAGCAGGCTGGCTCTGGCGAATTTTTCGCGAACAGAAGCTCCTCTCCTGGGCGTTGTGCCTGATTCTCGGTGGTGCGATCGGCAATTTGATTGATCGAGCGACTCAGGGGTACGTGGTGGACTTCCTCGTGTTTTACTACGACGTTTATTACTTCCCGGCGTTTAACGTTGCGGACACAGCGATATCAACAGGAGCGGGGCTATTGATTCTCGACATGATTGTTCAGTACAGGAAAGAGAGGCTGCTTGCCAATGGCTGACAACGTACCCATAGGGCCCGGCGCCAGGGTAACACTGCGGTTTACCCTGAGTCTCAGAGACGGTGATCAGATTGATTCAACCGGCGATCGGGCGGCGACATTTGTGGTGGGCGATGGCAGTTTGATGCCAGGCTTTGAAAGCGCCATGTTCGGTATGAAAAAAGGTGAATCCAGCGTGCTTGATATTGAGGCTGACCATGGGTTCGGCCAGCCAAACCCGGACAACATTCACATCATGCCGCAGCGACTCTTTCAGGATGTCAAACTGGAACCGGGTCTCGTGGTGTCTTTTGCAGACGGTGAAGGCAGTGAGCGCCCTGGCGTGATTAAGCGTCTGCTGGGTGATCGCGTTGAAGTCGACTTTAATCATCCACTTGCAGGGCAGGATCTTTCGTTTGCAGTTGAGGTGCTCGATGTGGAGCAGGTTTCCGACGAGATTATCCGTATGTGATTGCACCTTGAAGGGGCACGACGCATAATCGATCAAGTTCCGGGATATGGATATGGAGAGCGCGAATCGTGAAAGCAGCCCGTAAACCCAACGGTTTCTCACTCGTTGAATTGATGATTGTTGTCGCCATCATTGGCGTCATCAGTGCTATTGCTTACCCCAGCTACCAGACCTACATTGAAGATACCTACTTCGCGCAAATGCAGGCTGATGTGAAAGTCTGTGCGCTCACCATGGATCGCATTTACACGAACAATTTTTCATACAGCGGTCTGGATTCAAACTGCACGCTCTGGTCACCCTCCGATGGCGCACAGGCGAAAAGCCAGTACACTATCTCGGTGCCTACGGCGACGGCCAGTGCCTACCAGATCTGTGCACAGCCACGGACCGGTGGTTGTGATGATCGCTGTTTCCGGCTCGAATCCAACGGCACAGAAACGGTGAACAACACCGCCTGCCCGTAAGCAGTCGTCCCACCGACCACCCGTCGGCTCATTCTTCCCGCTTATCGGCAGGGTGAATGGGCAGAATTCCAGTTAGATAGACTTCTTTTGACCGGTTCCGGCTATCCGGAGCGGGTCGATTTTGACGTGAGATACGTATGCAAGCAGCAGGGCAAAAAATCCGCGGTTATACGCTGGTAGAGGTACTGATGGTCGTTGTGATCATCGGCATCGGTTTCTCCGTTGCTGTGCCCAGTTTCCAGGGTATGCAGCAGCGCAATCGCCTGGTCACGCAGACCAATGATTTTGTTGCTGCCGTCGGTCTTGCACGATCTGAGGCGAACCGACGCGGCGGGCAGGTCACCCTGCAGGCGGCGGTTGGCACCTCCGGCAATGAGTTCGGGGGAGGTTACTGTATCGTCGACGGTCCATCACCCGGCGATTGTACGGGTACCGTGATACGTCGATTTAATGCCCTGGTGGGTGACTCTACTCTCAAGGGATTGGACAACGATGCTGGCGGCGGTGACTGGGATGCCCCGAGGACGTTCCTGACTTTTGATAGCCTCGGAGGTCTTGACCAGGATGTCACCGGGGGCCAGATGCGGTACTTCGACCTTTGCCATCCGGATCAACTGGACCGAAGGATACAGATTCGCCTGATCGGGCGGGTGAAGGTCTGGAAAGAAGCGGAGTCTGGAACAGCAGCGGAAGATATTCCTGCGATCCAGCCGGACTGCTAAGAGTGAGCGGATGAACGGAAAAAGTTTACAAAGGCCAGGATTGTATCGACAGAGCGGTTTCTCTTTGATCGAGGTGCTGGTTGCCGCGGTCATTATGTCTGTTGGTGTGCTCGGTGTAGCGGGTATGCAGGTTGCGAGCCTGCAGCAGAACAGGACGGCACTGCTGCGCTCGGAAGCCCAGCAGATTGCCTGGGATATTGCTGACAGGATGCTCGTTAATGTTGAGGCCGACTACTCCGGCATAGATTTCACGGATACCCCTTCGCTGGGCACCAACTGCAATACAAGCGATTGTTCGTTTGCCCAGATGGCTGCTTTTGACATCACGCAGTGGCAGTGTGCAATTAATTCTGTGGACGCGGATGGTGATGAATACGGGGCATGCGGCACCCTGGGCATAACGGGTTCGCTGCCCGGAGGCCAGGGCCAGATTGAGACAAAGGGTGATGACGACGAATGCGATATGTCGGATGCCCAGGACGAAGGCGAGTACTGCGTGATCGTCAGGTGGCTGAACACGGACGGGTCCACCTACTCGTCCGTCAAACTTCGAACTCGAACCAAATTTGACGATCCGCCAGTCACATGATGAAGAAACTACAGAAAGGTCTATCGCTCGTAGAACTGATGATCTCATTGACAGTGGGATCAATCATTACCGCTGGCGTGGTGCAGCTTTTTACGGCGAACTCAGAGGCATACCAGATGCTCCAGGGCCAGGCGAGGATTCAGGAATCTGCCCGCTTTGCGCTGGAATTCCTGCGTCGTGACATAGAGAATGCCGGCAACCTCGGTTGTAATTCCAACATGGTGCCGGGCGTCAGCAGTAACTTTGTATTGAACCAGGTGAATAGTGCCAACCTGCCTTATGAGTTTGATCTGCTTGGTGGTGTTGCAACCGGGTATGACGGGCAGGATACAGACTGGCTCCCGCCCATTGGTGATCTGCCATCGACCGTGGGTGGAACGAGTACAAATACTTTTGTCGCTGGTACCGGTATTGATACCTCAACCATTGTGAACGGCACGGATATCCTGGTTTTGCGCGGTATCGAGGGTATTGATTTACCTCATTTCCTGGATGAGGCCATGGTGTCTGCCAGTGATGCAGACATCAAGGTGACCGTGCCGCCTGCGCCAAACAATAGCGCCGCCGGTCTTGGTTTTGGTGTTAATGAACTGATCCTGATCCATGACTGTGAGAAAGCAACTTTGTTTCAGGTAACTGGTATCACGGATGCTGACCCGATCCTGTTGCAGCATGAAATCGGTGTGAACGACTGGTCTAACCTGAATGACCGATTGTCCACGATCAACGTCTTCAACACGGATGCTGCTGTAAGTGCTGTGGTCACGACGATCTACTATGTTGCGCCAGGAACCGGTGAAAACAGTAGTGGTGATGCGCCACTTTCCCTATGGCGCAAACAAGGGCTTGAAGCCCCGGTGGAAGTTGTTGAAGGCATTGAGGATCTGCAGGTTACCTATGGCATTGGCAACGATACCTTCCCGAGAAGATACGTAACTGCCAATCAGATCGGAAATGACACCGTTTATACGATTCGAGTTGCCATTGTCGCGAATACCATCGATGATGTGGGCGGTAGTGTTGCCACAACCCACGGATGTGATGTGCAGACGTGTTATCCCGGAGAAACTGGGGCTGGCGGCATTGACGGGCTACAAAGACGGGCATTTACCAGAACGGTATCCCTGAAAAACTAGAGATAGATAGAGTTAGAAAGGCATAGATCGTGAAGCTTCAGAGAAATAATCAGCAAGGCGTGGTTCTGTTTATGAGCCTCGTGATGTTGCTCCTGCTCACCGCCCTGGGCGCCTCCTCTATCCAGACAACTTCTGTACAGTTCCAGATGGCCCAGAGCGTAGACGATATTAACCTTGCGCTGCAGGCGGCAGAAGCAGCCCTTCGTGATGGCGAGCAGTCGATCGAATATGCGACCGATATGCTATTCCCCGACCAACAGGACGAAATCAACACGGCAACCGCCTGGGCGACGCTGGACTGGTCCGACGATTCCAATTCCACAGAAGCTGAAACTGTTGTGGAAGGCGCGGCACCAGGCAGGTATGTCATCGAATTTATCCGCGAAGTGAAAGCGGAAGAAGATTCCCTCAATCTCGCCAATATCGGTGAAGAAATCGGCGCCGGTGGTACCAGCGTTTATCGCATTACGGCCCGTGGTACGGGCTTTGGTGCCGGTCGCGGTGCCGTCATGGTCCAGAGCACCTACGGCAAGCGCTGGTAGCAGCCAGCCCGGCTCGCCTGATAAAAGGCCAATTAGCTCCCGAATTCGACCACTTGGCCGAAACCCGCACTTCTAGCGGTTCTCCCTAGCTATATTAGCGTTGCCGCGTACTCCGTATGCGTGTGTGCTAATGACCTTGAATGTTTTGGGATCGGGCTATGGATAACAACCCTTTAAAGCGACTTGGACTTCAAATGAGAAAGTCTTTTGTTGGTGCTGTCTTTTTGTTGATGGCCTCTTCGGCCCTTGCTGCACCAACAGCCAACGACGACCCGGTGGTAGATGACCAGACTTTCGATATCGATGAGAACTCTGCCTATGGCACGGTTGTTGGCACAGTGGTCGCCTACAACGAGGAATCCGTGGGCTGTACACCTCCGGATCCCGGTTGCCAGACCCTCACATTTAATGTGAGTGG
>JADHNI010000077.1 GCA_016779585.1 Pseudomonadales bacterium | reverse complement strand
GTCTGGTCCTTGGTTTATGCTTGATGAAACTTGTTTCTCCAACTGATTTCGGGCGATATGTGATGACAGGTTATGAACCCCACGACCTGCTGGGTAACCTCGGTGTGTTGTTTATTCTGGTAACCTACCTGTTGCTGCAGCTGGAGAAAGTCGATGTCAGCAGCGTGCTATATTCGTTCCTGAATGCCATAGGTGCTGGCCTGATTCTTTATTCCCTGTTCTTTGAATTTAACCTGAGTGCGTTCCTGATTGAGTCCGCGTGGCTCGTCATTTCACTCTATGGTCTGGTCCGCCAGTTCCTGAAAACACCTGTTGACGGTACCTGAAAATGTCAGGCGTACTGTCCCGTATTGACGGGATTATTCGGCCTGGCGGCAAGGTCTTTTTCGGCTGGTACATTGTCTCAGCGGCTGGCGGGCTGCAGTTGCTCGCGGGACTGCTCTGGATGCAATCCTACGGGGCTTACGTGGTTTTGCTTCAGGCGGAGTTTGGCTGGAGTTCCGCGCTGGTTGCCGGTGCCTTCGCGATGACGCGAATAGAAAGCGGGATACTCGGTCCTCTGCAGGGCTGGCTGACAGATCGATATGGACCGAGAGTCATCCTGGCCATCGGTACCGTGATCTTTGGCATTGGTTTCATGTTGTTCAGCCAGGTGGAGTCACTGCTCGCGTTCTACCTGACCTTTGCGTTGATCGCCGTAGGTTCCAGCCTGGGTGGTTTTGCCACGGTGATGGTCGCCATTGTGAACTGGTTTAACCGCCATCGCGCCAAGGCGATTGCCACCTCCCAGATAGGTTATTCCCTTGGCGGACTCTGTGTGCCCCTGGTCATCCTGAGTCTTGAAGCTTTCGGCTGGAGAACTACCGCCTTTTATTCCGGTGTCGTCGTCCTTGTTGTTGGCTTGCCCCTTACTCTGCTTGTTAGACACAGGCCCAGGGATTACGGTGAAGAACTGGATGGTGGTCCCGTTCGGGACTCCGATGAAGGTTACGAAGTTCGGATCACAGGACCGGATTTCACTGCCAGGCAGGCCATGGCAACCTCCGCATTCTGGCTGATCTCAGTGGGTCACGCCGCTGCGCTCCTCACGGTGTCTTCTATTATGGTGCACATGGTTCCACACCTGACCCAGGGCCTCGGTTATTCCCTGGCGAATGCCGGCCTTGTGGTTGCGCTGATGACCGCGTTCCAGATGGCTGGCCAGATTGGTGGTGGATTCCTGGGAGACCGATTCAACAAGCGGCTTATATGTGTCATCTGCATGTTGTCACATATGGCGGCATTGTTGCTCCTGGCCCATGCGTCCAACCTGATGATGGTGGTGTTGTTTGCCGTTCTTCATGGCCTTGCCTGGGGCATTCGGGGGCCCCAGATGGTGGCACTCAGGGCAGATTACTTCGGGGCGTCGTCCTTCGGCACTATTATGGGCTTTTCCTCCCTGATCGTGATGCTGGGTATGTCTATCGGGCCGATTTTTGCGGGTTACCTCTATGACGTGCAGGGTAACTACACCATGGCTTTCACCGTGCTGGGGTTGAGTGCGATGGCAGGATCGCTTTGTTTTGCATTTGCTGCGCCACCTGCTCACCCGGACGGTGATAAACTAGCGTCGTGAAGATTCTTACCGGAAAACGCCAGTATCTGGATGCCATGGGTATTGATGTCTGGTCGGTCAGGCCAGCTTTGCCGGTCCCGGCGCCAACATCGAGTGGTGGGTCGCCATTGCCAGACCTGGTGAAAGCCATAGGCGCTTCGCCTGAACCTGTGAGAAAAGCCACAGCGCCACTGACTGAAAAGCCGGCTATAGAAAATGCGGCCAAACCTGCGCCGGTTGAAGCTGAAATTCCGCGTTTTCGCTTTGCTCTGCTGCACTACGGTACGCTGGGTGTCTGTATCTCTCTTGGCGAAACGGACTCGTTGCCTCGCCGATTCTGTGACGACCTGGCGCGTGTGCTGGACGGTGACCTGGAAGGGCTGCGTTATCACGAATTGACCTGGCCCATGCTGGATACAGCTGGGATTGACCAGTCCGTGAATGCCGCACGTGTGGTGGTTACCCAGAAGCTAAAGTCCCTGCCGGCAAGGGTGGTAGTGATCGGTGAAGATGTCGCTGAATACTATGGGCCGCTCAGGGATATTGGTGATCAACCCCTGAACGTGGGCAACCAGAGCTACCTGCTGGTGCCGTCCATGGCCAGGACTTTCTCCTCAGCCGAGATCAAGCGCTCCCTGTTCGTCGCTCTCCAGACCTGGCGGAACTCGCGGTGACCCTGGATATTCGCCGCATGCAGATGGAAGATCTGCCCCAGGTGCTGCAAAATGAACGACGTGGCTACACCCACCCCTGGAGTGAAGGCATTTTTAAGGATTGCCTGACCCATGGGCATGAATGCTGGTTGATGTTGTTCTCAAAGAAGGTCGTAGGCCACGGTATTGTGTCTGTTGCCGCTGGTGAGTCTCACCTGCTGAATGTCTGCGTTCATCCCGAGTGCCAGGGCAACGGCTTCGGCCGGGCCATGGTTGAACATCTGCTGGTTCGCGCCCGGGAACGAAACGCGTCCTGCATGTTTCTGGAAGTCCGACCTTCAAACGTGGTCGCCCACCAGCTATACGAGAAGCTGGGTTTCAACGAGGTCGGACGTCGTGAGGATTACTACCCGGCCTATGTCGGCAGGGAAGATGCCCTTGTTCTGGCAAAAGAGCTGCTATAATCCGCCCCCTTTTTCGTAGCACTTCGTAGTTTTAACCCCTGATGATTGAGCAAGAGGTCGACAAGCGCCGCACCTTTGCGATTATTTCGCACCCGGATGCCGGTAAAACCACCATTACTGAAAAGCTGTTGCTGTTCGGTAAGGCGATTCAGATGGCGGGTACCGTCAAGGCGAAGAAATCAGATCGTTACGCCGCCTCTGACTGGATGGAGATGGAAAAGCAGCGAGGGATTTCTGTCACAACATCTGTGATGCAGTTTCCCTACAGGGATCGCATCGTAAACCTGCTGGATACACCGGGTCACGAAGATTTTTCCGAAGACACCTATCGCACTCTGACTGCGGTGGACTCGGTGCTTATGGTGATCGATGGCGCAAAAGGTGTGGAAGACAGGACCATCAAACTGATGGAAGTCTGTCGGCTGAGGGACACACCTATCCTGACGTTCGTTAACAAGCTCGACCGTGAAGTTCGTGATCCGATTGAAGTGATGGACGAAGTTGAGTCGGTGCTGAACATCCAGTGTTCCCCGATTACCTGGCCTATCGGCATGGCGAATCGATTCAAGGGCGTCTATCACCTCTACGATGATGAGATTCACGTCTATGAAGGCCAGATGGATATCGCTGAAATTGCAAAGGTGATTAAAGGGCTCGATTCAGATGAAGCCAAAGCCTACCTTGGTGATGACTATGATGATTTTCTGGAAGAAATCGAACTGGTTCGTGGCGCCAGCCACGAGTTTGATCTGGAGGCCTACCTTTCGGGTGAGCTGACCCCGGTTTACTTCGGCACCGCGCTGCGAAATTTTGGTGTTAACCAGATGCTGGATGGTTTTGTCGAGTATGCGCCGCCGCCCCAGCCCCGGGAGACCAATACCGAGCCAGTTGATTCAAAAAGTGACGACTTCAGTGGCTTCGTATTTAAGATCCAGGCGAACATGGATCCAAAACATCGCGACCGCATTGCCTTTATGCGTGTCTGTTCCGGCAAATACTCCCAGGGTATGAAGATGCGACACGTCAGGATCGGCAAGGACGTGCGGGTCAGTGATGCGGTGACCTTTCTCGCTGGTGAGCGAGCAGCGGCAGAAGAAGCTTATCCCGGAGACATCATCGGCCTGCATAACCACGGGACTATCCAGATTGGTGACACTTTTACCAACGGCAAGGACATTAAGTTTATTGGCGTGCCGCACTTTGCACCGGAGCTTTATCGTCGGGTTCGACTCAAGGATCCGCTCAAGAGCAAGCAATTGCGGCAGGGCCTGACACAGCTTTCTGAAGAGGGCGCGACACAGGTGTTCATGCCACTGACCAACAATGACCTGATTGTTGGTGCCGTCGGTGTGTTGCAGTTCGATGTTGTGGCATTTCGCCTGAAAGACGAATACAAGGTAGAGTGTGGTTACGAGTCAGTCGGTGTCGCGACGGCCCGCTGGGTTCACTGTGAAGACGACAAAATGCTGGCTGATTTTAAACGCAAGGCAGAAAACAATCTCGCTCTGGATGGTGGCGGACACCTGACTTATCTTGCGCCCACCTCGGTCAACATGTCACTGACAGTAGAACGCTGGCCTGATATCCAGTTCCGCGCAACGCGCGAAATCGACTAGTGTCCGTGATGGAGAGCGACTGAAAGCTAGAAAAAGTCTGAGTAGGGGTTCTCGATTTCGAGTGAGACTTCATTGTCGAGCCCTGGGATCGAGATGCAACTGCTTGAGATTGTCAGTTCTTCACCTTCGATTACGCCCACGCCGAAGTTGTAGATCGCGGAGTTTTTACCAGCGATCATCGACTCATCGTACGCAAGACTGCTTTCGACAACTGACTCGTTCAGAGCGGCATGTTTTGTCATGGCTTCCTTGCCATGCTTTTTCTCCAGCATTCGACGCACAACGTGCGGCGCCATAATTGCTGCAGTGGCATTGTTACCACCAAAACCCTTCGAGTTGATGAACACGGCATCCATATCGGTCGTGTCGATTTCGCGGTGTTTCAGCATGAAATCAAGGTGACTGTGGTTCACGTCATCCGCGATCCTGTCGGAAGTTACGATGCCCGGGATGATGCCGTCATTCCAGACACCCAGTGATCCAATAAGCTGGTCTGCAGACGCACAGGCGAGCGAATGCCCGATGTAAGCCTTGATGGCGGCAACAGGCCAATTGCTGATACCAAAGGACCTGGCGAGTTCATTGAAGATATGTGATTCCGTGACACGGTTCTGCGGCGTACTGGTGCCATGGGCCTGCATGTAGGTTCTATTCCGCAATGCGTCCTCGCCAAGGATGGAGCGGATCACACCCATGGCTTTACCGACCGTCACGTAGTTACCAATGCCGGGACCCGGGATGGATTTCTTGTAGCCGTCTGCATTGATAAACACGTCCGCAACCGCGCCATAGATATTGGCGCCGAGCTCCAGGGCCAGTTCGTCATCAAAGAGAATGATGAACTGTGAGCCTTCTGACAGGGTGAAACCGCAGTTTTCAGCAAATGGTCGGCAGGCGCGTCGATGATCGGCTTCGCCGGATTCAATGCCATCAATCTTGTTCAGGGCCTCATCTTCCGCGAGGGCCCCCATGGTCCGATAACCTTCAATGACATCAGGTGTCAGCGGCGCCTCGCTGCCGCCTACGAGTACTGCGCGGAATTTTCCGGACTGTATATCCTGGATACCCTGCCTCAGGTTGTAAAGGAAGGTTGCGCAGGCGCCAATGTTTGCGCCCGTGGTACCGACGTTGCCGAGGATATAGGCATTCACAAAATCTGCGGTCATCTCCGCCAGACCCAGTGGCAGGTTTTTCGAAGTTACCCGTTTGCCCATCAGTCCTGCCTGGAGCAAGCCGCCGGAGCCGTTGGTATCCAGCTGACCCATCGCACTGCTGGCGTAAACTGAGATTTTGTCAGGGGGAACGCGTTTCCGGACTTCATCCCAGCTGATCCCCAGCGAATTCAGAGCATCTGATGCGCCGAATACTGTCAGCTGCAAACCGCGCGGATGGTTTCGCGACTGGTACAGTTTCTCTGGTTCGAAACCTGTGGGCAGCTGGCCGGCCGCCAGAACGCGTGAACTTCGAGTGTCGTTGAACAGAACATCGAGGTCACCAGTCACAGTAACTTCCACCGTGCCGTCGTCGTTTTCCTTTAGCTGCCAGTTATCCGGCGGGTTATCCGGCACATGGATACGTCGGACCGAAAAGCTGATGGATTCGGAAGAGGTTCCTTTAAGGGTTGCCCGTTTGTGTAGCGGGATAGAGTTGGCGTCAAAAATATTGGTTTCCAGTCGGCGAATCAGGGTGTGATCAAGCATCCACTGCCGATCGGTGTCGGAAGTGGATCCCTCCCGATTCATCAGTGCAGCCAGTGAGGCAAACGTCCTGTCCTGTGCCTCACTGTCCAGCCTGTCTATCACCATGCGCCGGTAACCATGATGCAGGGAGCTGCGTCCGGCGGGATTGACGCCGCCAAAACCAACAATTACCGGCAGGCGTGACAAGACATCAGCTCCTGAATGCTAACTGGTTAAAAGTAAATTTATTGTACAGGCAGGTTTGTCGCTACACCATCTCAATGGCAACTGCGGTTGCTTCACCACCACCAATACAAAGAGCAGCGATGCCTCGTTTCTTGCCAAGCTTCTGCAGTGCATACATCAGGCTTACGATAATACGTGAGCCGGTAGAGCCAACGGGGTGTCCCTGTGCGCAGGCGCCACCGTGAATGTTGACCTTGTCCGGGTCGAGACCGAGTTCTCGCGTTGCCAGCATCGTCACCATGGCAAAGGCCTCATTTATTTCAAAGAGGTCCACCTCGTCCTTGTCCCAGCCAGTCTTCTCGAGCAGTTTCTCGATTGCACCGATGGGTGCGATGGTGAATTCCGATGGGTGCAGTGAGTTTGTGGCATGGGCCACAATCTTCGCCATCGGTTGCAGGCCTTTTTCTTTGACGGCAGATTCGCTGGCCAGTACCAGGGCAGAAGCACCATCCGAAATGGAACTGGAGTTTGCTGCGGTGACAGTTCCATCTTCCTTGAAGGCAGGTCGCAGCGTCGGAATTTTTTCCGGGTTGGCATTGCCGGGTTGTTCGTCGTCTTCGACAACAACTTCGCCCTTACGGGTCTTCACGGTGATGGGAACGGTTTCGGCCTTGAGTGCGCCGTCTTCAATGGCTTTCTGCGCCTTGGTTAGTGAGCCGATGGCAAACGCGTCCATGTCTTCACGGGTCAGCTGGTAACGGTCAGCAACTTCCTGGGCGAAGGAACCCATCAGTCGGCCGGTCTTTGCATCTTCCAGTCCATCAGTGAACATTGAGTCCTGGATTTCGCCGTGACCCATGCGCATGCCACCGCGAGCCTTGGGCAGCATGTAAGGTGCGTTTGTCATGCTTTCCATGCCCCCCGACACCATGATGTCGTTGCTGCCTGCCTTGATCAGGTCATGTGCCAGCATGGTGGCTTTCATGCCGGAGCCGCAGAGCTTGTTGATGGTGGTTGCACCGGATTCAACCGGAATACCGGCATCCATCGCCGCCTGGCGGGCAGGTCCCTGCCGGAGTCCGTTAGGCAGTACACATCCCATGATGATTTCCTGCACGTCTTCGCCCTTGAGGTTGGCTCGATTGATTGCTTCTTCAATGGCAGCTGCGCCGAGGTTTACCGCAGTCAGATCAGCAAAACAGCCTTGCAGGCCGCCCATGGGCGTCCTGGCGCCGCCGGCAATATATACAGTCTCTGTCATGGTTATTCCTGTGTTGGTTCGTTTAAAGAGGGCGGCATTATACCCAAACTTTTAACATTCGGCTGAAGGCTCTACTGAACGCTCATAAGCCACTCTTTGCTAAATCTCAGGTGGCGAATCCGCTCTACGTTCCAGGTATAGACGAGGTGAATGAACCCATCCGCGTCTATGGCAAATGAGGGGTAGGAGAACTGGTATTCCCGCTGGCCGGGAGGAGGTGTGACACTTTCTTCTTCAAGGGTTCGAACAATTCGCCATTTCCCGCCGTTGTCGATATCTTCATTGATCGCGAGGCTGAGCCTGTGGCGCCCGTCTTCCAGGTCATTCAGGGCCATGAGCAGTGTGCCGTCGCCCAGGTTGACGACGGCTACCGCTGCATTGGGATTGGGAAGCTCTTCCACATGCGGGGGTTCCCAGTGCAGCCCGCCATCGAAGGTCTTTGAGCCGAGGAGTTTATAGGGTTCACTGCCGGCATAGCGGAGCAGGGCGTAGCCATGCCGATCATCAGTGCTGGCGATGGCAGGCTGCAGGGAATGTTTACCCCGCGAGATTCGGACCTTGTCCAACACGACGCGACTGCGCGAAAGATGCAGGGTTTCGGCGAACTTTCCGGCCATCTCGTGGTATACCGGCAGACTCAGGTCACCGCCTTCCAGGTCGAGCCCGTCGGTACGTACCAGTGTACTGAGATTCAGGAACGGTGATGTTACCAGTCGTTCTGGCGTGCTCCAGGTTCGGCCGAGGTCCGGCGACTCCATGTAATTGATGCTGCTGGCGGCCCAGCCGCCGAATGAGACGGACACGAAAAAGAGCCCAAGGCTGCCATCAGGCCAGGCATGCAGGGCTGGGTTGCCTACCTTCCTTATGTAACGGTTCAAACCTTCTTCCGCCAGGACGCGATTGATGACCACCGTTGGCTCTGACCAGGTGTTGTTCTCAAAGGTCGATAGAAAGATTGCAACATCCTTGTGTCCTTCTTCCGTACCGCCATACCAGACCGTGACGGGTGTATTCCCGGCAACTACAATGTTAGCGCTGTGCGCTTCTATGGTATTGCCATCACTGGCCCAGTGTTCAGAATAACTCGGGCCCACCGGTGCCTGAGCCACAGAGACCGTTGAGTAAACAGGCAGTTCTTTCCTGGGGATCATGGCGATCCAGAGTCCGATAAACATCGCGAAGGCCAGCGCCAGGCCAGCGGGTTTGTACATCAGTGTCATAAGTTCATCCCTTTCTGGCACTCATGCTAAACCACTGCGGTGGTGTCATGGTATCCTTGGCGCCTTTTTTGAGTAGACGAAAAACGAGGAAAACATGTCAGAAAAAGCAGCTGCCGCCCTGGAGATCTACAAGTCTTTGCTGGGCACAGAAGAAGGTGTTGGTGAATGGCTGGAAATCGACCAGGACAGAATCAACATGTTTGCGGATGCAACCCTGGATCACCAGTTTATTCACATCGATCCCGAGAAGTCAGCACAACTGTCCCCCTACAAGGTTACGATCGCTCATGGTTTCCTGACGCTATCTCTCATTGTGCACCTGGGAGCCTCCATCAAGCCGCCTCGACCCGAAGTGGGTGACGGCGTCTTCATGGGCGTGAACTACGGGCTCGACAAGGTTCGTTTCCCTGCACCGGTTCCGGTTAACTCGAAAGTACGCGCAAGGCACAAGCTCGTCGAAGCTGAGCTTAAGGGTGGTAATACCATCCAGGTGAAACGGGAAGTGACTGTCGAAGTGGAAGGCAGTGATAAGCCAGTGTGTGTTGCGGAATCCCTGATCCGTTACATGTACGCCGACTAATCGCGACAATCCACCGGGGAAACGCCATGACAGTCATCAAGAAGGACGATCTGATCCAGAGCATCCAGGACTCGCTGCAGTACATCTCCTATTACCATCCGCCGGACTTTATCCGTGGCGTTGCTGAGGCTTACGAGAAGGAAGAGTCGCCAGCTGCGAAAGATGCGATGGCACAGATCCTGATCAATTCGCGGATGTGTGCGGAAGGACACAGGCCCATATGCCAGGACACGGGCATCGTTAATGTGTTCCTGTCAGTGGGTATGGACGTTCGTTTCGAGTCAGACGTTTCCCTGGATGACATGATCAATGAAGGTGTGCGCCGTGCCTATGGCTTGCCAGACAATGTGCTGCGAGCCTCGGTGCTGGCGGACCCGGCGGGTGCCCGTATCAACACGAAAGACAACACGCCTGCTGTTATTCACACGGAGATCGTTACCGGAGACAAGGTTGAAATGCACGTTGCAGCAAAAGGCGGTGGCAGTGAGGCGAAAAGCAAGTTCGTCATGCTGAATCCGGCTGATTCCATCGTCGATTGGGTGGTGAAGACGGTTCCCACCATGGGTGCTGGCTGGTGCCCCCCCGGGATGCTGGGCATTGGCATTGGTGGTACTGCTGAGAAGGCGATGCTCATGGCGAAGCGTTCGCTGATGGATCCGATTGACATCCATGAACTTGAGCAGCGCGGGCCATCCAACCGTCTTGAGGAGTTACGCCTTGAGATCTTCGACAAGGTCAATTCGTTGGGCATTGGCGCCCAGGGCCTCGGCGGGCTGACTACCGTGCTGGACGTTAAGATCATGGATTACCCTACCCACGCGGCAAACCTGCCTGTCGCGATGATTCCGAATTGCGCAGCTACCCGGCATGCGCACTTCACGCTCGATGGCAGCGGCCCTGCTGAACTGGAAGTACCCAACCTGGACGACTGGCCGAGTATCACCTGGGAAGCCGGTCCCAACTCACGACGTGTGAACCTAGATACGGTGACCGAGGAGGACGTGAAAGCGTGGCAGCCGGGTGAAACCATCCTGCTCTCGGGCAAGATGCTTACCGGTCGCGATGCTGCGCACAAGCGGATTCGGGACCAGGGTTTGCCTGATGACGTGGATCTGAAGGGCAAGTTCATCTACTACGTGGGACCCGTCGATCCTGTTCGTGATGAAGTGGTCGGGCCAGCAGGCCCCACTACGGCCACCCGCATGGACGGGTTTACCGAGATGATGCTGGAGAAAACCGGCATCCTGGGCATGATTGGCAAGGCAGAGCGCGGCCCCATAGCTATTGAAGCAATTCGCAAGCATGGCGCTGTCTATCTCATGGCCGTCGGCGGTGCCGCATTCCTTGTCTCCAAGGCCATTCGCAGTGCGAAGGTTATTGCCTTTGAAGACCTGGGCATGGAGGCCATCCATGAGTTTGAAGTGGAAGACATGCCTGTCACCGTGGCAGTGGACAGCCGCGGCGAATCGGTGCACCAGACCGGACCAAAGATCTGGCAGGGCAAGATCGGCAAGATACCGGTCGTTGATGTCTGATGCCGACCGCATACCTGAGAAAAAAGCGACATAAATCATACGCTTAGCGGCTTTCTCCCGTGCAATTTCATTGCATGAAACGGCCGTTTGAAGTACTCTAACGCGGGTGTCTATAGGCACCCGCTTTCATAATTTTTTGGAATAAGTACCAGAATGGGGCAGCAACCCGTATCCGTAGATCAGCTTTATTTGAACGCCGAGAGCCTTGCCAAGGACTTTTCGCTTTTCCCGCGCAAGGAGCCCGCCTCTGTTGTCAGGGGTCTGCTGACGGAACAGCAGATTGAGATGGCGCTGGAAAACCTCAGGAACATGGAGGTGGACGCGTATATTGCTGCCACTGTCGCACCTACCGAGGAATCAACTAGACCGGGAAGCAAGGAAATTATCCGTGCCCTGGACGTCCCTGTTTTTAATGAAGTTGAAAATGGTCCGCTTTACTGCGCGGAACTGGAATTTGAATTTGAAGGTCAGCCAAGGCGCATAGGCTTCATCACCCAGAACCGTGCAAACAATACCGGTGTCTGGGGTCCGGAGCATCACAATGCAGCTGCGAAGATTGCCAGCAGTTATGCAATCCGTTCGATGCCGATTGTGACGTTCATGGACACGCCGGGCGCAGATCCATACGAGGAAGCAAATGCCAACAACCAGGCGCATGCCATTTCCCGCCTGATTGCTGAACTCTGTAATGTCGATGTCCCAACACTCGGCATCATCATTGGCCAGGGTTACTCTGGCGGCGCAATACCGCTGGCATCAAGCAACCTGCTGCTGTCACTTCGAACCGGTGTGTTTAACACCATTCACCCCAAAAGCCTCGCCAACCTGGTGCGTCGATACAACCTGTCCTGGCAGGAATGTGCGAAGTTTGTCGGTGTGTCCTCTTACGAGCTCTACAGGCAGGGCAACATTGATGGCATCGTGGATTATGATCCCGGTGAACAGGACACCATCGATAATCTGAGAAATACTATCGTCACGGGTATTTCTTCAATTGAAAACAGCACAAAGAAATTCGTTGCAGAACACCCGGAGGTGCTGAGTCACTACCAGCGAAATCTTGAGCGTTACATTAATCCGTCTGAAACGATGGCGGCGGTTCACGCGAGTTCAACCCTTAAGCTTCGTACCTCGCCCACGGAATGGCCCAATGTGTTTGGTGTGGCGTTTCGTTACCTGCGCTATCTTAATCTTCGCCGGCGTATCAAGAGCACTACGACCACGCAGTATGGTCGACTGGCTGATTCAGAGATTCCCGAAGGTGAACTTGCGCAACGCATTCACCGAGAACGTCGGGCAGCATTTCTTGGCTGGCTGCAGGACCCGGACAAGGTTCTATATGAAGATGCGTTAAACCGGGCCTGGAAGAATTTCCAGGACAAGCGAAAGTCGCTGGGCGAAGACCGAGGTCGTATTGCCCAGTTTATTTTTGGTGAACCACAGGCCAATTTTGAATCTGCTCGAAACGAGATTTGCCTTGTGGCAGGGCTGCACCTCTATAACCGCTGGAAAGCAAGTGCTGAAGACAATCTCAGTGCCTTGATCGAACACCTGGGTGACACCGAAACCAGCAGCTACTTCCTCAGCACCGGTGACGTAAAAGATGTTAAGGGATTGCTCAGGTCTCTTTCAGAGACTGATGACCCCTTCCGTCAGGCTTTGAAGCAAAAGTTCAGTTTCGAGGGCAAGAAGCTGTTTGACCTCTCGTTTATCGAGGAAAAGAACGCGGTATTCCTGGTGGCTCAGCTGGTTTCAGAGCTGAACCTCATTCTTGAAGGCGATTCGCTTTATGACGAGGAGTTGCTCTCCAGCCAGGATCTTTCTGAGTCGACAAAAGCGTTGGTGTCGGATGACAATGCTCCTGCCATCGCGGTTAATCGCCGATTACTTGAGGACACGCTCTGGTCCAATATAGAGCGCAAGACAGATGCAGCGAATGAGAAAAGCGCGCAGGACGTCGATATCCTGGACGTCATTCTGGAAGAAGATATTCGTGAAAGTTTCATCGGCACCTGCAGAAACCTGATTCTTTTCGATCATGTTTACGAGAACATGATTGCTGACCTGGTGTCCGTGGCACGTGAAGCGAATGAATCCAAGCGTATGCCCAGGGACTTCATTGCCGGGCTGCTGGAGAAAACCACCCAGGAAGTGCTTAAGCTGGATGCCTTCGCCGATACGACGGAGGTTGATGTCCAGCAGTCTTTTGCGGAATGGATGGAAGAACTGGCCAGCCACTCCGGTTGCACCAACTTCCTGAAATCTGTTGAAGAGTGGATTCGCGTTGTCCACAAGGACAAAAGCGACACATTGTTTGTGATTGTCAGCTTCTTCTTCGAAAAGATTCTTCCGGAATATTATGCGTCGCGCAGAACGGGACGGCGTTTTGAGGGCAAAATTGAACCGGTTCGAATTGGTCGTCGCAAGGACTTTTGGAATCGATTAACGATTGCATATCGGGATCTGTTGTTTAACGAATTCCTCAACCAGGAAAATCGCTCGAAGCGAACCACCTACGAAACCATCCTCGACAAGTTCGTCGATAACTTCGAAGAAGTCAGCAGCTCGCTGATGTCTGCCAACCCTTGTTCTTTTCCGACCTTCAGGCCATCAATTGAATCGGCACTGAAGGCGAACGTCCGGCCGCACGGCCTTGTCGCAGGAATCGGTGATTTCAAAACCGAAACCGGCTGTTACCGCGCCGGACTCGTGGTGTCCAACGTCGCGTTCCAGGCAGGCAGTATTGATAACTCTGATTGCGAACGCTTCTGCCATCTGCTTATGGAATGTGCAAAGCAGCGCCTGCCGGTGATCTGTTTCATCTCATCCGGTGGTATGCAAACCAAAGAAGGTGCTGCGGCACTGTTCACCATGGCGGTGGTGAATGATCGAATCACCCGCTTCGTTCGAGACAATGACCTGCCCATCATTATGTTTGGCTTCGGTCACTGTACCGGTGGCGCCCAGGCAAGTTTTGTTACCCATCCTCTGGTGCAGACCTATTATCTGACGGGTGCACGCATGCCTTTTGCCGGCCAGGCGGTGGTTGAAAGGAACCTGCCTTACCAGTGTATGTTGAGTAATTACCTGTCACTCACGGATGGCTCCATGGCTGGCCTGGTAAAACATCCGTTCTCTGAGGAACACGACAGTGAGCTCAGGAAAATTGACCCGACGATTCCGCTGCCGACAGAAACTGTAGAGCAGGTGGTCGACCGCGTCATGGCAGGAATCCTGGATGCTGCAGGTCCGTTGGTTGAGCTGAACATCCCGAAAGAGGAAGACCTGATTCGCCCGGTCAGGAAAACGCTCATTCATGCGCGAGGCTGTACCGCCGTGAAACTGGTATCCAGGGCAAAGGCGCTTGGACACGAGGTTGTGCTGGTTCAGTCGGACCCGGATATGGAATCAGTACCGGCTGATATGGTGCGTGATGATCCGAAACACTCGCTGGTCTGTATTGGCGGCAACACTTCTGACGAGAGTTACCTGAATGCGTTGTCTGTGATCAGCATTGCTGATGCGGAAGAGGTGGATTCCCTGCACCCGGGCATTGGCTTCCTGTCGGAAGATCCCAATTTCGCCAGCCTGGTGCGCCAGCACGGTATTAACTTTATTGGCCCGCGTGTCATGTCCATGGAAACCATGGGCAACAAGTCCAACGCGATCAACACCACGATGAGCATTGATGTGCCGGTTGTGCCAGGCAGCCACGGTATTGTCGACAGTAGCGAGAAGGCCGCAGAGATAACAGAGCAGATCGGTTACCCCGTACTGTTGAAGGCAGTTCATGGTGGTGGTGGTAAAGGCATCCAGGTTGTTGAAAAACCTGAGCAACTGCACCGCCTGTTCCACCAGGTGACGACAGAAGCAAAGGCAGCTTTCGGTAACGGCGATGTCTATATCGAGAAGTTTGTCACCAGCCTGCGTCACATTGAGGCGCAGCTGCTTCGTGATACTCACGGCAATACGCGAGTCATCGGTATCCGTGACTGTAGTGTGCAGCGTAACAACCAGAAGCTGATGGAAGAGTCCGGGTCCACCATGCTGCCGAAGAAGTGGAAAGAAGCAGTCCTTAAGTACGCGGAGAAAATTGCAGATACGGTGGATTACACGGGTGCCGGCACCGTCGAGTTTATCTACGACGTACCCAATGATGCGGTCTATTTCATGGAAATGAATACGCGCCTGCAGGTAGAGCACCCGGTGACCGAAGTCGTGACTGGCGTCGATATCGTCGAGAAGCAGTTCCAGATCGCGTCGGGTGATTCCATTGCTGACATGAAGTTCCCCGAGAAGGGTTACGGGCTGGAAGTTCGGGTGAACGCCGAGAAGGCAGTGTTTGATTCTGAAGGCAGAGTGTCATTTGTTCCGACGCCGGGCGAGATCACCAGGTGCGTGTTGCCTGAAGCCGATCACATTGATCTCATCTCCATGGCGGGCGAAGGCAAGGTGGTGTCACCTTTCTATGACAGCCTGATTATCCAGATTATCTGCTACGGCAAAGACCGTAACGACG
>JADHNI010000076.1 GCA_016779585.1 Pseudomonadales bacterium | reverse complement strand
AGTGTCAGTGAAGGCTTCACGCCGGAAGACATTAATGAGGTCTGGGATGAAATCGTGGATTTCACAGATGCTGATCATCCGGCATCGATCGCAGAAGCCAACAAGCCAGTCATCAAAAACCTGAAGGCCTAGCCTTTTTTATTGGGGACAGTTTACTTCGTATGGAAAAGTAAACTGTCCCCATTTGTCTGCTGAAGTAAACTGTCCCCAATCGGGTGCTAAAGTAAACTGTCCCCGATTTGGGTGACGAGCAGGTAGAGGCCGGCGGCCCAGATGGTGCACGCCAGCAGATCGAAGAGCAGGAACCTCGCGGGTGAGAGTCCCGATACCCCGGCGACGATAGGCGTAATTGAACGCAAAGCCGGTGTCAGTCGACCCATACAGATAGCGAAGGGCGCGGACTTCTCAAGGAGTTCGTGGACCTGTTGTTTTCTTTGTTCGTATCGGCGCAGGATTGGCGCTTTCCAGAACTTATCTCCAAGAATCCTACCCAGAAAGTAACCGGTGTGATCGCCGGCTATTGCGCCGATGAACGCCAGCGGCACGATTTCAAGGACGGTGCTGTTTCCTGTGCTGTAGAGAAGCGTAGCGGTACTTAGCAGGATAAGGCCGGAAACGAAGATACCGACGATGGCGCATGACTCGAGGAACGCAAAAAGCGGAACCAGGAGGATGATGTATGGCGGAGGGTCCGCCATCCATTCATGCAAAAGGTCCAATGCTAGCGCAGGAACTCAGCGCGTGTGCGTGGGTCGTTCTTGAATTCACCACCCAGCGCTGTGGTCTGAGTGGAAGAGTTTACATCCATCACGCCCCTGGATTTCACGCAGTAGTGGGTGGCATCGATAGTCACTGCAACGTCATCGGTTTCCAGAAGTGTTTGCAGTGCAACCAGTACCTGCTGTGTCAGCCGTTCCTGGACCTGCGGCCTCTGGGCGAAGAACCGAACAATGCGGTTGATCTTTGAAAGGCCAATGATTTTGTCCTGTGGGATGTAGGCGACGCGGGAAGCGCCGTCGATGGTGACGAAGTGATGCTCGCAGGTGCTGATAACGCTGATGTTATCGACCTTGACCATCTCTTCAACACCCATTTTGTTATCGATAACTGAAATCTTGGGGAAGTTGCTGTAATCCAGTCCGCTGAAGATTTCGTCCACGTACATCTTGGCGATGCGGTGAGGGGTTTCCATCAGGGAATCATCAGAGAGATCGAGTCCCAGCGTCGTCACCACGTCAGTCATCGATGCCTTGATTGACGCGTACTTTTCGTCCCTGGTCAGGCCATTTTCGATCATGGGTGTTTCGAGGCCTTGCTCAATCAATGCGTGGCGAACCATCATCGCCTCGGCAGAGAGATGGTCAGCAAAGAGCATGCTGGGCGTTGTAAAAGTCTCGGCGGTAACACTCATGTCAGAAGTCTCTTGTTGGATTCCTAGGTGTTACGCCTCAGGCAGCACGTCGGATTAGTTTGTAAAGAAAAAAGAAGGCGAGCCGAATTGCCCGCCTCTTCAAAGATCTCAACTGGGGGAGAAGCTGAGAAAGGGATTTAAAACGCTTTTAAGACCAGTCAACCGAATAGGAGCTTCAAGCACAGACAGGCAGATACATTCTTCGTTTCGTGTCGCGAAGGGACGGTGTGTGTCTCCAGGTTCACGCACAATGAAGTCGCCGGGCTGGTAGACGCCGTCTTCGTCAGAGAAGCTGCCTTTAAGGACAACAGTAATTTCGCGGCCCCGGTGATAGTGTTTCGGGGCTTTGCCACCCGGGTTTATGCGATGCAGGGAAAGTTCGTAATCCTGTTCGCCAACACTGACGGGAGCGACTCGCAGCGAACTGGTGAGCTTGCGCCAGTCGAGGTTACCTTCAGGAAGAAGGTTACTCACATAGCCGGGAAGGTCGTTTGCTACTTTGTCTGAACAGAGTTTCTTCAGGGGAGCGGAAATTTCATCTTTACCAGACTCAATGCAGTCAAAGATACGATCAAGAAGACCGTCGGAAACTTCGATGCTTTCACCCGACTGCAGAAGATCACCGCCAATGTCTTTAAGTGACTCGGTAGTGTTGCGGCACTCCTCGCAGAATTGCAGGTGAGTCGTGACGGCAATGGTGTGTGCCAACGGCAATGAACCTGTTGCGTATTCAACCATCAGGTCCGATTCTGGATGCCTGTTGATCATGTATAACTGCCCCCTTGTGTTATGCCTTCCTTGTAAGCAGGCATAAGACCTAGTTTCATCTTATTCAATGCCAGACGGATCCGCGATTTCACGGTGCCGAGTGGCAGCCCTAGTGTGTCGGCAACCTGCTGGCCCGACTTGCCCTGGAAGTACATCAGTTTGAGAACTTCAGCCTGCTCATCTGGAAGCTTGCCGAGTTGCTCGTTGATGTGCTTCTTGTTTCGAATCTGCACGAGAGACGAGTAGGGTGTTGGATCTTCCCGCTCGTCATATACGTCTTCAGCGTGCAGCTCGTCCGGATTCTGCCGGTTCTGCTTGCGTAACCAGTCGATACGCGTGTTACGTGCAATGGTATAAATCCAGGTGCTTGCAGAGGCCTGGGAAGCTGAAAAGGTAGGCGCTTTGCGCCAGACCTTGATCATGGTCTCCTGGACCAGTTCTTCTGCGTTTTCAGGCGTGACACCCCCGCTTTTAATCAAAAAGGCTTTCAAAAACGGAGAAAAATGCGCAAACAGGGCGCTGAAAGCTTCCCTGTCCTGGTTTTGCCCAATCCGCTCGATCATGGTGTTCCAGTTGGTGCCTTCGTTAACCAAACAGCGTCCTACCGTTCCATTTGATCTCATCATAACGGGCGTTCTACTAAACATTCCAGTTATTTACGTGCCAGGAACGGGTATGGATCACTCGCCAGCAATTTCCGGCACCCATTGTGGGAGCGGCTCTTCCAGGGTTCGTTCGAGCTCATAATGGCTGAATTCAATAACCACCGCTCTGGATTGCCCAGATTCAGCCTTGAGATTGGTAAATCCCTCATACCGGACCAGCTGGCGATCGTTATCATAGTTGAGCTGTATCTCCGGCAGCAGTACCCGTGCCAGCCAGTTTGCCGGTCTTACCTCAAAAGAGGCGCCGTCTATACTGATACCTTTGCGTTCAATATTCATGGCGAGGAGCCTGCTCTGGCCCGCGATCGCAAAGGTCACGGATTGTCTTGGCTGTTCGCTGAAACTTTCCCAGTTCTCCCGAATATAGGCGTCAAAGCCCGCATCGACGATGATGTCAGGCGTTATGTCAAAGGTAAATTTCTCCGATCCGCCGTCTTTCGAGGTCACCATGACGGCCTGTTCTGCGTCGTAGCGCAGATCAATCTGCATATTCCTGACATAGTCCCTTTGCAGGATGCTCGGATGCTGGGGCAGACCCGTGTATGCAAGTTCCTTTTTCAGCAGCACGTTCCGCGCAGGATCGAAGTACCTGACGGCATGGTCACCATTTTCGCTGTACTGATGGTGCTCTACGTAGCGTACGGAATTGTCTTCTGCATCCCGCGCGATGCCGATGGTGTGCCTTACTGTCGCGTCAGCATCGTAGGCCAGGGACAGGATAACGAGGGCTATGAGGATGGATTTCACAGTGCCACGCTCGCTTTGCTGTCCTGCTCTGTTTCAGGCCGCTGCCAGTTGGATATCTCGATCAGCGCAGGGTCATATCCCAGCTTTTCGGCAATGTCGATCAGTTCCGCCAGACGTTCATCCGACACTCGCTGGTCCCTGGACATGATCCAGAGATAGTCGCGTTTGTTTCTTCCGATGATCGTGGTTGAGTAGTCGGGATCGAGGTAGACGATCCGGTAATCGGCCTTGATGGGCCAGATAAACTGCATGCCCCAGATCGCATTGCTGGTGCCCTCGCGGACAAAGCCCCTGGCGTTCAGTTCCCTGGCCTCGCCGCTTTTACCATGAATAAACGAAAAGGTCGTTTTGATGGTGCCGTCAGGATTCAGCTCATAACGTTCAATGGGGTTCAGGGCACCGCGTTCGGGAAAGGTGGGTATGTTGGCAAGGACATACCAGTCACCCATGAATTTTTCTATGTTTACGTGTGACACAGGTTGCATTGGTTCTCTCGTTGATATGGCGCACCCGGCCAGGATCAGGCTGACAAGAAGCGCGACTGCAGACTTGTAATTCATGACCCGTAATACGTGCGGTTTCTTCATGCAGATCATCCTGCTTCCAATGTTCAGCATGGGCAGATCGAGTTTTGGAAGACCCTGCCTGTCTATGGTTTGTCCGCCCTAAAGTGCTGGGTTTGTGAAAGTGCGTCGATAGATGCTGACCTCGCCGAATTCTTTCAGCTCATCGAGGTCCGGGATGGTGCTTGACGTTACTTCGGCCAGTTTCTCGTAGCCTGAAAATACCTCCGGGTCGCGAATCCGGGAGTCAGCGATCAGCGCTTCATTCGAGAACTCCTGCAGTCGATCCAGCCACTCCAGATTCTCGCGATCATAGAGCACGTCCGCGGCGATCAGCAGGTCGACTGTTTCATCCAAAGCTTCCAGGTCATCCAGCAGCTCGACACTCACCCCGTTGGCCTCAGCGTTGATGCGACTGGCATCCAGCGCATGATGATCCAGGTCGCAGGCGATCACGCGGGATGCACCGGTCATTGCTGCGGCAATGGCGACCACACCCGAGCCCGCCCCAAGGTCCAGTACCGTC
Organism: Pseudomonadales bacterium; assembly: GCA_016779585.1. Classification (GTDB taxonomy): domain Bacteria; phylum Pseudomonadota; class Gammaproteobacteria; order Pseudomonadales; family Azotimanducaceae; genus UBA9659. Next base: position 10,822 of record JADHNI010000076.1, on the reverse strand, counting down.
CGGTTTCTGCAGACTTCAGGATGCGCAAGCAGGTGGGCGGCGAGGACCTGGCCGCTGGCCCAGCAGAATGCCCAGTAAGCCGGACGCTCCATGATCGCCAGCATTTCCTCATCCGGGAGCCTACCCCGAGGGTAGTCTTCACTGATCAGGTAAAGGGAAATGTCAGGGCATTGGGGTAAAGCGGTCAGGCGCAGGTTCCCGGCTGATACGGTCTGCTGTAAGTTGCGAGTCAACAGTTGTGACATATTTTGTATTAGACTGATTTGATGAAAAAACTGGTCGCGCTGCTGAGCAGCATATGGATATTCGCTGCGCAGGCAACGCCTGAGCGATTGTTTGAAATCGCCGGATCACCTTCCGCAGATCGTATAGAAAGAGACATCCGGACGCTCGTTGATTTTGGTACCCGACACACGCTCAGTGAGGTCGAGAATCGGACGCGTGGTATTGGCGCCGCGCGTCGCTGGATCAGGGCTGAATTCGATCGGATATCGGACACTTGTGGTGGATGTCTTGAAGTTGGGTTTCAACGGCAGGTAATCGGGGGTGAAAACAGAATCCCGGAGGAAGTTGAGATCGTCAATTTCATTGCAGTTCTGCGTGGCACAAAGGAACCGAACCGATATGTTGTGATGAGTGGTGATATTGACTCCCGTGTCAGCGATGTCATGGATGCTGATTCGGATTCCCCTGGGGCAAACGACAATGCCTCGGGTATGGCCGGCACGCTTGAGGCAGCCCGTGTGTTATCAGCATATCGCTTTCCCGCCAGCATTGTTTTTGCCGGGCTGTCAGGTGAAGAGCAGGGGTTGTTTGGTGGTCGCATCATGGCCAGCCAGGCAAGAAAAGATGGCTGGCGGGTCCAGGCTGTGTTGAACAATGACATGATTGGCAACACACATGGGATTAACGGTGTGGTCGATAACAGCATGGCGAGGATCTTCAGCGAAGGTACTCGCAGGGACGAAACCATGCTGGAAGCGCTTGACCGGCGATTTCGGGGTGGAGAGGTAGATTCTCCTTCCAGGAACCTGGCCCGGTACATCGATCGAATTGCCGATCAGTACATTACCAACCTCGATACCATTATGATTTATCGACTCGATCGCTTCCGGCGCGGCGGTCATCACAGCCCGTTTAACGAGGCCCGTTTCCCCGCTGTTCGAATCATGGAAACCAATGAACACTATGATCGCCAGCACCAGGACCTGCGCAATGAAGGTGGTGTGCACTATGGTGACACCATTGAGTACGTCGATTTCGACTATGCCGCGAAGCTGACGGCGCTGAATGCAGTTGCACTGGCGGCCATGGCCTGGGCACCTGCACCGCCCCGTGAGGTGACCATTGAAGGTGCAGTCATGCCAGATACCACGCTGCGCTGGGAGAAGGTGCCGGGTGCGGCGAATTACCGGATTTACTGGAGGCTGACCACAGATGCCCAGTGGCGCTGGCATCGGGATGCCGGTGATGTCAGTGAATATACGTTGGAAAATGTTGTCATCGATAACTATTTCTTTGGCGTTGCCAGCGTCAATGAAGATGGTATCGAGAGCCCGGTGGTATTCCCGGGTGTCATCGGGGCATTTTGATGAGGCCGGAAGAACTGGACCCTGCGACCCTGGAGAGTCGTCAGGTAGGACCGATTACCATTCTCTTCGGCTATGAGAATGGAAAGTATCCCTACGGCAACTCTTTTTGTATCCAGGGTGAAAACCAGTGCGCCATCATCGACCCCTCCCTTGGCATAGTAGCGCGGAAAAACGGTCTGCCTGAGGTTGATATGGTGATTCACAGTCACACCCATGAAGACCACATCGCGGGTACCCATCTTTTCCCCGATGTTCCCTGGTATGCCCACTATGAAGATGCGCTTGGCCTGGAGAGTATTGAAGGGCTGATGGAAATCTACGGGTTGCCACCTGGTGAAACCTACGACGCCTTCCTCAGAAATATTGAATCCGCATTCTACTTCCCGCATTCCGGAAGCTCCGTTGGTCAGGTCAGGAAGTTTGAAGAAGGCCATGTTTTTGATTTTGGCGGCGTCACCCTGGAAGTGCTCCATACACCGGGTCATACCCGCGGTCACTGCTGTTTCCTGGTTCGCTGGGGAGACTCACCGGACAAAAGGTTTGTTTACCTTGGTGATATCGAACTGACAGGCTTTGGACCCTACTATGGTGATGCGTGGTCAAACCTGGAAGATTTTGAGTCCAGCATGAAGCGGCTGGAAACAGTTGACGCCCAGTGGTGGCTGACCTTTCACCATAAAGGGCTGATTGAAGGTCGTGAGACATTCCTGCAAATGCTGGAGAAATTTTCTGCCATGATTGGAGACAGGGAATCGCGCCTGCTGGATTACATTGTAGAAGCTCGAACCCTGGATGAGATCGTCGCTCATCGCTTTGTGTATCGACCGGGTCAGACAGGTTTTTTGACGGACTGGACGGAACAAGGCAGCATGCTTCAGCACCTGGATCGCCTGGTAGAGGCGGGTAGGGTGAGCCACGTCAACGGGCGTTACCAGGTAAACCAGGGATAAAGCAAACTTCTCTTCCCCGTGACTTAAAATCCTAGATCATGATCGGCGCGTCGTCCGGTTCCCCATGGCGACCCGGTGTTGCTCTCTCTGCGAGCGTCGGGTCAATAGATCGATAGTAGTAGCGATCGTCAACAAGGGTTCGTTCAATACGTCTGCGTGACATCAGACAGTGCAGGTGTGCGATACATTCGCCAAGCCCCATGTACATTGAGTGACCCTCAAGTTCCCGCTTGAAAAGGAACGGCAGCAGGTCCAGTGCAATCTGCGGCTCGACGCAGTTTTCCTCGAGAATCAGCATCCGGTCCTCATGGTGGTCGATCAGTTCCTGCAGTCTTGACTGCACACCGTAGAAGGGTTCGTTGTGTGCAGGAAGCACCAGGACGTCATCCGGCAGGGCCGCCTTGAATTTCTCATGTGATTCAATCCAGGTTTTGAGCGGATTACCGAAAGGTTCCGTCGGATGCACGCTCACGTTAGAGGTGATCACCGGGAGGACCTGGTCACCTGAAATGAGCACGTTCAGTTTTTTGCAGTACAGGCAGACATGTTCCGGTGAGTGACCAGCACCTGTAATGACCCGCCAGGTTCTGCCGCCGATCTGAACGTCATCTCCGTCCATGAGGCGGATATAGGAATTGGGGATCGGTAGGTCCTCAGGTTCCGGTGTGAAGTTGCTGCGGGTGTCAGCCAGTTGCTGCAGGAATTCCTGTGAGATACCGGCTCGTTCAAAATATTCGCTCATCTGCCAGCTGCCACCTTCGCGCATCATGACGTTCATGACGCGGGTCTGGTAATACTCACCGTGACTCATCAAAAGCGGGGCATGCCAGTGGTCAGTCAGGAAGCCTGCCTGCCCGGTATGGTCAGGGTGCATGTGGGTGCAGATCACCTGGGTGACCGGTTTCCCACCAAGACAGGTATCGAAAATGGTATGCCAGTAATCCCTGGTCTCGGGTCCCCTGATGCCAGTATCCACGATCGTCCAGCCGTTATTGCCTTCCAACAGGTAAAGGTTGATGTGATTGAGTGACATCGGCAGCGGCATGCGAAGCCAGTAGACTCCGGGTGCAACCTCCAGGGTTGTGCCGTATTCCGGTGCTTTCGGGAAAGGATAGGTCAGGTCAGGGTTGCTGCTGGTCATCCCTGCATAATACACCAATGGCTGTTCAGGTGCCGTTCGTCGGATACAAGTGTGATCCAGCGCACGGTTTCAGAAACTCGTCGGATATTTCGTGGCCAGGTCTCACTTCACCGTGATAGTTATACAGCCTCGGATTGGATTTGGGATTGGAGTTGTGACAAACACGGAAGTAAATCGAGGTGCCGATATCATACCGCTGCCATTGAAGGAGGGCGGTACCCAGGCGGCAATTCTCGGGCTGGTAAAAAATCGCGTTGACCGTAAGCTTGAGTACCTGCTGTCTGGTCTCAAGATCAACATTGCGGATGCCTTGTTTGAAGAGATGACGTCACTGAATGAACAAGAAATAATGGCATCTCACTTTAATATCATGCGGGAGACCAAGGTTGCCGAGCAGGTTTATACAGAGGCATTTAATGAGGCTGCTGAAAGAATATGGCTGTCGTTCCTGAAAGGGTTTGATGATTCACACCTTGAGTTGCCGATTGGCGCCGTGTCGGACGACATGAAGCAAATGTCGCGACACGTCTACAATCAATACAAGGTACTGATCAAGGAAACACGTTATCGCTTCCAGACGTTGCTCAAGCGTGAAATTACCGATAACCCGCTGATGCCTGAACTGTATTACCGCATGTTCTGGCAGTCCCTGGCAGAACTTGATCTTTCCTATCGCGAGAAGCGCTATGTGTTGAAGCTTTTTCACCGCTTCGTCATGGATCGCTATGGCCAGATCCTGGCGGCCGCTAACAACACCCTGATTGAAATGCGTGTTGACCTGACTGTTGAGGTTCAGTCAGCCACTTAGGTGCTCACATCGAGCCAGTAACCAGAACCCTTGCTTTTCAGGTGTCCGGCCGTCGGTGTGGCAAAGTGTGTGCCGATGATCAGGGTATCTGTGTCTGCATACTTGTTCATGAGTTCGTGACGCGTCTTCGTTGATGCCTGCTGGTCATAATCGGCAGAACTGGCCCATGCCAGGTGCTCGATCTGGCAGGGGTGGTGAATGCAGTCGCCGGTGATCAGCGCTTCTTCTCCTTCAGAGCGAATGTGTACGCTGACATGGCCCGGGGTATGGCCGAGCGTCGGTTCAAGGAAAACTTCATCACAAACCTGGTGATCGACGTCGACCAGGTCCACCAGTCCGGCATCAAACACCGGCCTGACCGAGTCGCTCATGATGTCTTCTTCCTCATCTGCTTCTTCCGCGTCCCAGTATTCGTACTCAGGTTTCGCCATCAGGTAGCGGGCGTTGGGGAAGGTTGGAATCCATTGGCCGTCAACCAGCATGGTGTTCCATCCGACATGATCCACGTGCAGGTGGGTGCACATGACGGTGTCGATCTCTTCCCGCTCGTAACCAGCTTTCTTCAGGTCTTCCAGGAACGGCAGCTGCAGGTTTGACCAGTTTGGGAAGCGCCGTTGTTTGTCGTTTCCGATGCAGGTGTCAACGACCATCTTGCGGGTCGGTGTTTCCACCACGAGTGCGTGTACGCTCATGATGAGATTACCTTCCTCATCAGCAAAGTGTGGTGCCAGCCAGGGAATTTTCTTTACTTCATCGCGCGTTGCCTGGGGCAGGATAAACCTGCTGCCGCCGGCAACTTGCATTTCGACGACGCGTGTTACCTTTACATTGCCGATCTGCCACTGGTTCATGCTGTCGCCTCTGTATCGCGTTTGATCAGATCAATGGCTTCTTCAAGGGTTGCCGTTCGTTCTTTCCAATCCTTGCCGCCGGTTGAAACCCGCAGTGTGCTGACTCCAGCCTTGCGGTAGGCTGCCAGGCGCTCCCGTATCATCTCCTCGGTGCCTATCAGGTTGGTTTTCAGAACCATCTCATCAGGCACGCGTCGAATGGCTTCATCCTTTTTACCATTGACCCAGAGGTCCTGGACCTCAGTGGCTGCATCAACGTAGCCTGCGCGCTTGAAGGCGTCGTTGTAGAAATTGGTCTTGGCTGACCCCATGCCGCCCAGGGTAAACGCCATGGCAGGTTTGCGGGCTTCAATCATGCGTTCCACGTCGTCGCCGATTTCAAGGCTTCCGCCCACCTGGATATCGATATCCGAGAGAGTCCTGCCGGATTTTTGCAGCCCCTTCATCAGGGGTTCGAGAAACACGTCGGCATGCTCGGGGACAAAAGACGTACCCAGCCAGCCGTTAGCCAGTTCACCCGTCATCTCCAGTGATTTCGGACCCAGGGTAGCGAGATAAATTGGCAGGTCGGGGCGGGGCGGCTGAGACAGCTTGATGGGTTTACCCTCGCCGCCAGGTCTTGGCAGAAGGTAATGCTCACCTTCATATTGCAGTCGCTCACCCGACAGGCCTTTCCTTATGACCTCGAGGCATTCGCGTAGTCGTCCCAGGGGTTTGGCGAACGAGGCGCCGTGCAGGCCCTCCACAACCTGGGGTCCGCTGACACCGAGACCGAGTACAAATCGGTTGTTGGAGACTGTCGCCATACTCTGGGCGGTCATCGCAATCATTGATGGCACGCGGGAACTGATCTGTACGATACCGGTACCAAGCGTAATGTTTCTGGTGACTGCAGCCATGTAGGCCAGGGGAACGATGGCATCCATACCCCAGGCTTCTGCTGACCAGACAAAATCGACGCCCATTCGATCGGCCTCAATCGTGTACTGCACCAGTTCATCCCAGTCTTCACCGTTGTAGTAGGCGCTGCCAATTCCAATTCCGGTCTTCATCCTGTTCCTCTCTGCTATGTCTCGATGTATCTGAATGATTGAGGAAATATCTCACGGTGAGTTGCTTGATTAAACCCCCTCTGTCCGCTAGGTTTATCTCAATCCTGAGTGGTATCTCAACTGAGGCGACGCCCTGAAACTCAAGTCATTCAAGAACATGAACTGCTCCCTTGCCCAGACGCTTAACATTGTTGGTGAGCGCTGGAGCCTGCTGATCATCCGTGATGCCAGTTTTGGCGTCTGTCGATTTGATGATTTTCAGAAATCGCTGGGTGTGGCTCGGAACATGTTGTCTATGCGGCTCAAGCAGTTGACCCTGCACGGCATTCTCGAGAAGACCATTGAAGAGGGTAATCGCACGGAGTATCACCTGACACAAAAGGGCTGGGATCTCATGCCCGTGCTGCTCGCCATGACCCACTGGGGTGACAAACATGTGCCTGCAGAGAAGGGTGAAAGGGTAGTGTTTGTTGACCGCGATTCCGGTCGCCCGATTGAACCCATGTCGATTCATGATGCGGATGGCAAACGCCTGGGTGTCCACGATATCCGCGCCCGATTCCCGAAGTAAGGCGAGTCTTCAGCGTTACTTGGTGGGCTGGTAATGGGACCTGATCAGGGTTCGCGGGTAACGCCGTCAATTAGACGGCCATAAATAAAGAAACCCCGCGCGAGGCGGGGTTTCGTTAGGATTTTGGCCGGGACAGTTTCGGGCGAACCCTCCGCTGCTTGGTCTATCCTCCGAACCTCTCGGTTCGGTTGAGTCGCTGGTCCAGGGCTTACACCCTGGGCCGGACTCGTGCGGCGCTCTGCTTTCTGCTTCCCCTGCTCTCCGCGTCCGGGCGAACCCTCGCGCTTCGTTCAGTCTCGGCTCCTACTTCCTGCCGCGGCTGGCTGTTTCTGTCGTGCCAAACGTCTCTGGCGACTTCCGCAACCTGGCCCGCTGAGCCGTTATTTTTAGACGCCTTGCTACGTCCCCACTACCCGGGTCGATCGCCCTCATTGCAGTGGATCAGGTATCCGGTCTACGGTCAGCTTCGCCTTTCGGTTCCACCTCCCGCTGTCCCTCTCGGAACACCCGGTAACCCTTAAGCCGCCCTTGCCTTGGCGACCCCGACCCGGCACAGGTCATTTGGTTTGAGTTCTGGTTCGGTTTCCCGTTTCCGGTCTTCCTGACCTTCCTCAACCGTTGACATGTAATTTACAGAGCTTGTGCCAGTCTGGCTAATGAAACATCTGCAACCAGCGGTGAATTAGTTGTGGATAACTTTGGGGTAACTGTGGTTATCTGGAGCGCGCCTTGTGGATAACGTTGGATAACTGTTGCCGGAATCGTAAGACGTTGAAATATATGGATATATTGGGTTGAATTTTATTCAATGTTGAATGCTGGTGCGCCAAGAAGAGTCGCTAGTCCGGCGAGAAGTTATTCGGTGGCCTGGATCTTGTAGTCTGTAATTCAGGTGTCGGGTGTTGAGTCTAACAAATATAATAAGGTGCGAGACCTGATGATATTGTTAGAATTTCTCTTCACCTCGCTGCCGAGTGTCGTCAGGAAAGTCCCGGTACAGTGCGAAAGTCAGGTTTGTAACTTTGCTGTTAACCGCAAAGTGAAACGATTCCACCGGGTCTTTCCTTGTGGCGACATGCGAGAAGGCTGAATCCAGGCTTGCCAGGTCGGGGAATTCCAGCATCAGGTGAAACTCGCCAAGCCCCTCTGCGCCAAGTCCCAGTTTTCTTCGGGTTATTCTGTAACCAGCCAGACTTCCATCTCGTTTTAGATGGTCAAGGTAGGCGATCGCAGCGTCAGTAAACTCGAGGTCGCTGGTTCCAGGCTTCAGGTCAGACCAGATATGATAGATGTTCATGTGTTCGCCCAATTTAATCAGGAGAGATGGATATGGAAGTAAGACTGGACGGCAGGGTAGCCCTGGTGACGGGTGGTAGTAAAGGGCTCGGTTATGCGATGGCACATCGATTTGCTGCCTCTGGCGCCGAAGTCTGCCTCTGGGCGAGAACATCGTCTGAAGTATATGCGGCAGCAGAAAGGATCGCCGCGGAGACGGGGTCCAGGGCGGTGGGTATATCTTGCGATGTCAGCAAGGCAGAAGAGATCGGCGCGGCCTTTGAGCAAACCATAAACGCTTTCGGTCAGGTCGATATCCTGATCAACAATGCCGGGCTTGCAAAAGCGGGTGCGTTTGAGTCCATTACCGATGAAGAATGGCAGCTCGACTTCGATCTTAAGCTGATGGCTGCTGTGCGCCTCAGCCGACTTGTTTTCCCAGGTATGAAGGCGAGGAAGTGGGGCAGGATAATCAACATGTTGAACACGCTGGCGAAAACGCCAGCTGCGGGATCCACGCCAACGTCGGTAACACGGGCAGCGGGCATGGCGCTGACCAAAGTGCTTGCCGGAGAAGGCGCGCCGCACAACATCCTGGTTAATGGTTTCAACATCGGGTTGATCAAGTCTGACCAGATTCGAAGGGCTTATGACAGTAAACCCCGGGAAGAGAGCTTCGATGAGTTCGTCGAAAGAGCTGGCTCCCGATCTGTTCCCCTCGGTCGTTATGGCGAAGCGGAAGAATGTGCCAGCCTTGCCTGCCTGCTCTGTTCTGACCAGTGTGGATTTGTCTCAGGCACCGCGATCAATTTAGACGGCAATATGTCTCCGGCACTTTAGCGAAGATCAGCTGCCAATAGTGCGAGAGAGATAGGCCCGCAGCCGGTTCCATGCATCCAGTGCAGGACCCGAATTGGATTCAGGGTCACGATCCACGTGTAACCAGAATCCATGCTGTACGCCATCATAGATATGGACATCATTTGCGATGCCGGCGGTCCTTAGAGCTGCAACAAAAGCGTCTACCTGCTCGAGGCTGGGTCCCATGTCCAGCTCAGCAAACGTGCCGAGTATCTCGTGGTTGATGTGTTTCAGTTTTTCCGGATCGTCTACCAGGCGACCATAGAAAATGGCAGTACCTTCATGATGTTCACTGCCGATGGCAAATGACAGGGCGACGCCTCCTCCGTAGCACCAGCCGACCGTAGCCACCTTGCCGTTCACATCGTCCCGGTTTTTAAGGAACGCCGCCGCGGCCTCAAGATTCAGGATAATTTCTTCCGGGTTGGAGAGTGATTCCCGGACCAGCACCATGTTTTCATCACGATTGCTACCAGTCCTTCCCTGGTAAAGATCTGCAGCAAGCACAACGTAACCTTCGGCTGCAAATGCATCGGCAGTCTCCCTGATTCTCTGCGAAAGGCCGTTCCACTCGTGAATCAGGATGACACCGCCTTTGACGCCATCGCTGTCGGGCACCGCAAGGTAGCCCTTGGTTCGAGGGTTATTCCCATAGTAATTGACGTCTTTCCCCATGAGCGGACCAGCGTTCCCTGTAATCGCAGCCGGCATCTGGTCCGCCGGGGTCGGGTTAACAGGTACAGCAGCGTTGACCATGGTCGGGAGGAAGAGAAAAAACGTTAGCAGAAAAGTGTATCCAGTCATGTTGGCTCCGGTTAACTTGCGACGTGCATCCTAAAGGTGATTTCATGATGACCTTCAGGTAACAGATCAAGAGTAACAGGATTCACATGCCGGAAAACCTGCCAGAAAACGTGCTGCTGGTTCGACAACAGGCTCAGCAGTTTGTTGATGAAGTGGTGCGACCGCTGAGTGAAGATGATGAAGGTGCAGCAGCCAGGGTTCGTGATGCCTCCAAGGCGCAAGGATTCTTCTATAAAACCCAGCCTGCAGAGTTTGGCGGTAAACCGGCATCTACCCTTGAGCTCACGGTGCTGCGCGAACTTTTTGCGCAGTCAAACCTCCCGTTAACCAGGCACATCTTTGGCCCGGGTCCCGGTGTCCTGCATGCGGTGGAAGGCCGGTTGCGGGAAGAGTACCTGGTTCCGGTGCTCGCCGGGGACAAGCGAGGTGCATTTGGCTTCACAGAACCTGACAGTGCCCCCAGGCCAACCTGGGCAGTGCTGGATCAGCAGGTACTGACCATCAATGGCCAGAAATCTTATGTCACAGGAGGCGCGACCGCTGACTTTGTCTCAGCGCTGGTTAATGTGGAACACCCGGACGGCAGCAAGGCAGGGACCGCGATGGTAGTGATCGACCGAGAGGCGGAGGGTTTGTCTATCGAACGGGAGTTTTCTTCGCTGGATGGTGGCAGTCACGTGGCGATGAGATTCTTGGACGTGCAAGTCCCTGTCGACAGCGTCATCGGAGAACTCGGTGAAGGTCTCCCCAGGGCGCTTACGAACATCGGCAATGTGCGAATGATGGTTTCTGCGCAGGCTACGGGTATGTGCATGTGGGTGCTGGATTACATTGAAGAACATCTGAAGGCGCCGCATCGAAGTGGCTCGCCACTCGGGGACAGGGAAGGTGTTCGGCTGCGTTACGCAGACATGCGT
>JADHNI010000075.1 GCA_016779585.1 Pseudomonadales bacterium | reverse complement strand
AGGTCATTACCCGCAACCTCCGGTGGCAACTCCTCCTGGACTGGTTCCTGCTCATTCTGCCGTTCATCGACGCGATTATCCGGCTCCTGGTCATCGGTTGTTGGCACCTCCAGGATTTCCAGGTCATTACCCGCAACCTGTTGGTCCGTACGATCGCCACTGGTCTGGGTTCCTGACGGGTTTACTCCAGTGATGATTTCCTCATCATCACCTACGATGTCATTGCTGGTATCGCCGAAGGCCGATTCCCTGATGGTGACACCGTCGGGTCCTTCCTGGGAGTTATCAAAGTTCTGCAGCGATCCAGTGTCGTTATCCTGGTTGTCCTGGTTCGTCGGTCTGCCAGCCCCCTGATCAGGTTGTTCGGGCTGCGTGTTCCTGGAAGCCTGCGACTCCGCTTCAGGTTCTCCCTGCTCATCACCAGGCTGGTTTGCAGGACGCTGCCCTTCCGGACCCTCTTCAGCGGGAGCATCGTCAGCGCCCTCGGCTGCAGCTCGTTCCTCTCTGGGACTATCCTGCTCAGGACCTTCTTGCTCGGGACCTTCTTGCTCAGGACGCTGCCCTTCCGGGCCCTCTTCAGCGGGAGCATCGTCAGCGCCCTCGGCTGCAGCTCGTTCCTCTCTGGGACTATCCTGCTCAGGACCTTCTTGCTCAGGACCTTCTTGCTCCGGACCTTCCTCTTCAGGACCGTCTTCTTCCGCGCCCTCTTCAGGGCCTTCCTCTTCAGCGCTATCTTCTTCAGATTCTTCGGTATCTTCGCCTTCTTCAGCCTCAGCTCTTTCACCTTCGGGCGCTTCCTGTTCCGTCTCCGGAGGTGCGTCTTCCTGGGGTCGTTCACCTGCCTCACCCTCAGCCGGTGGCGCCTCTTCCTCCGCAGCCGCCTCTTCTTCAGCCTCGATCAGCTCTTCCGGTGTATCCGGTGGAGGCAATACCACTTCAAAGATGGCTTCCTGTTCAGGGGTTGGGTTTTCAAAACGGGTATTTGTCCCTGTGATCGTGACCAGGGAGGTGTTACCAGGATCGGTGAGTAACGTCTCACTCAATCCATTGATATCCATCACCTCCAGTTCACCGGAGGTATGGCGAATCAGGGTATTACCCTGCTCATCGACGTGACCATCAAGTTCACTGCCACGAATACCAATCATGGCCGAGGGTGTGGAGATGGTTGAGTGGTTCTTCGAGAGTCCCTCAAACATCTTGCCGATCTTGCCACTCTTGTAGTGGAACCCGCCGCGCTGGACGAACGCCTCAAAATTACCCTGCCTGGCAGATTCGTTGTATTCAAAGTCGGTCAGGACTGCGTTGGCGTTTTTACCCAGGTGAAAGCGCGTACCATCCAGCATCCTGGCCTTGATGAAGGAGCCGGAGCCGGTGGTAATCTCGTCACCCTGGTAAAGAATGTCACCACGCTTGAGGGTCACCTCTTCGATGTTGCCATCTGCCCCCATGCGTTTGACCTTCACATCACCAAGGACGAGGGTTGCCTTGCCTATTTCTTCCAGCGCGTTGGCACTGTTTGCAGGTCCTGCAAACATGACATCCTCAAATGCCAGGTGCAGTTTGGCTGCAACCATTTCCGGTGAAAGACCCGCCCCATTGGGCAGCATCAGATTGGGTGGCGGAATGAAGGAAAAATAGTCTTCAACGACGAAGGTTTCACCCTCGGCGTTGGTAATTACCAGGTCGAAACCAACTTTTTCAAAGGATCCGTAATACAGGAAGGAAGCATCAGGCAGCATCACCGTCGGGTGATCGTTGAGTGTCGTTCTTTGACTGTCGTCAGCCCCGGAGGTCGACAAAATATCCTGACGGCTCACCATGAGTAGATTTGGCCCCAAATTCGGGCAAACAGCCCGCAACACCAATGATTATGCCATCTTCCACGATACAAAGACCAATACTCAATTGCAGATGTAAGCAGAATGTAAAGAGCCGGATAAACGGCACCATATGCTGGACAAAGTCGTCCGGGACTAGCTCAATAGCTGCGCAGACCCCAGCTTATCAATGGCTGACAGGTTGCGGGTGAGCATGGTTTCCCCGAGTTGCCTGCCACGCTCATTGGCCGTATCCAGGGAACCACATACTGTGATCGGGTAGATCAGGCAACCCAGGAGGATACGACGGTAATCGTCTATACACTGTTCCAGCGGATACTCGACGCCATGATCCGCAAGTTTCGATGTGTAAAACGCGAGAACATCGTCTTCTATCCGTTCACGGATTGTTTCGTCCACACTCTGGCACATGAAGTAGGCAACGTCGAAAACCGGTTTACCCCGGCCACTGATCTGCCAGTCCATAACCAGTGGCTCATCCTCATCTTCGAGGTAGAGCATGTTGTCCTGGCGATAGTCGCCATGCAGGAAGGTATCCAGGGGCAGTGAAATGCGTGTCCAGCATTCAGCAAACCGCTCACCCACTGTGCGAAGCAGTTTCTCTAACTCTGCGGACAGAAGGTAGCCAAACTTTTCAATACAGGGTTCAAGGGCGGGGCCGTAGACCATACTGCGCAACCTTTCCGCCTCCTGAGCTCCGTGCATATCGTACATCCACGGCTGACTCTCGGCCGTGGCACCCCACCACTGCGCATGCATTTCAGCCACGTTGCCTACCGACGAATAAACCTCATCTTCGCTGGCGCCAACAAGCTGGTCAGGGGGCGTGACGTCACCCAGATCCTCCATGAGCAAGACAAAATCATAGGTCTCCTGGTTTACATCCGCGTGGTAACTGTCAGGGACGTTCATTGGGCAGTCCGGCGCAACCCGGTTATAGAAATCTGCCTCACGGTTGTAGAAGTTCAGGATCTGCGCGACCTGGCGGTTTTCATTCTGCGCGGCGCACTTGGCAACCAGCGTATCGGGGAGATCTTCTTCTGCAGCATAGGTCAGGTGCAGGCGGCCAAGCTCACCCATCAGGCCGACACCGGCGCCGATCGTTTCGACAGTAACTGAGGTGACTTCTGAGACTATCTGACCACTGTCTTTCAGCACTTCGGTCAGCCACTCAGCATCAATTTTATGAGTGGAAGTGGGCACTTTGGTCATGCTGCACTCCTGCCAGCGGACGGTGACCAGAGCGTAACACCTTCCTCGAAAAAGTGTTTTACTTTCTCCTTGTAGGAACGGCTCATCTTGATGGACGCACCGTTGTTCAGAATGAGGTGGAATTCACCATTCATGTGCGAACAAACCTTGGTGACCCGATCAAGGTTCGCAATCGTGCTGCGATGCACTCGCTGGAAGTTTGCCGGGTCAAGCTGGTCCTCCAGCTCCTTCATGGTAATGCGCATAACGTGGGTTTCGTCGTTAGCGTGAATACACATGTAGTCCCCAGCGGCATCAACCCAGTCGATATCGGCTGTGGGTACGAGAGTGGTTTCACCACCATCCTTGATGGCAATTTTGTCCGGGTAAGCCTTGCTGCCTGTGTGATCTTTCAGAAGCTGCGTAATCGATTGCTCTGACTTGCCGGTGATAGAGATGATCAGCTCAAGCAGGCGCTGCTTGTCGGTTACAACACCATCGAGGTCCTTGTGACTGCGAGCCCTGTCAATCGCCTCCTGCAAGCGCCCTGCTTCCATGGGTTTCAACAGGTAGTCAACGGCATGAACATCAAACGCCTTGATCGCGTATTCGTCATAGGCCGTCACAAAAACGATCAGGGGCATGTCATCCTGCTGCAGGCGGGAGACTACATCGAAGCCGCTCATACCGGGCATCTGGATATCCAGGAAAATCAGGTCCGGTTCAAGTTCAGCCACCTTGTTGAGGGCTTCCTTGCCATTGCTGCATTCCGCGATGACTTCGACACCATCAATATCATCGAGCCGCAGCTTAAGACCTTTGCGGGCCAGTGATTCGTCGTCAACAATGATTGCGTTCAGTTCAGTTGTCATGATTCCACCTCAAAAGGAAGCAGGATATCCACCTGCAGGCCATGGGGTTCCGCCTTACCAAAGGTACACCGGTGTTGTGAACCAAATAGTTGTTTCAACCTGTCCCGGGTATTGGCAATACCTACACCATTGAACTCCGGCAGTTGGTCACCTTCAATATCAATACCGGGTCCATCGTCACTGACGCAGAGATGCAGCATATCGCCCACCCGGCGCGCACAGATACGAATGGTGCCGCCATCATCTCGCGCAGCCACGGCATACTTAATGGCCTTCTCGACGAGCGGTTGCAGGATCAGGCTGGGCACCAGCGCCCGCTTTACCTCATCATCAATATCAAACTCCACATGCAGACGGTCATCGAAACGTACCTGCTCGATTTCCAGGTACAGCTGCATGGTGTTTACCTCATGCTCAAGATCGACCCGCTGCATCGGATCTTTATCGAGAGAATAGCGAAGGAAGTGACTGAGTTTGCTGACCGTGGCATTGGCCGATTCCGTATTTTTCTCAAGAATCAGCGTCGAGATGGCATTCAGGGTGTTAAACAGGAAATGTGGATTCGGCTGGTAACGCAACATGCGCAGCTGGGACTCATGGGCCAGTGACTCGGCCCGGATACTACGTTCGGTTTCCTGCTGCAGCAGGCAATAAAACTTCAGTGCAAAATACAGGCCGCTCCAGCCCAGCATCAGGAAGTAGGAATAACCGATGATGCCGGAGAAGTAACCCATGTAGCCGTAGGCAACAATAAGGTCGAAGTCCTGGTAATAATAAAACTGTGAGAAGTTTTTGATCGGTTGCCAGATGGCCGCCATGGCATAAGACGCCACCAGCACCGTGATGATTCTCTGCGTGAGAGGCCAGTCCCACACACCACGGTAGATGTGACGTAACACAGTTGTCAGGATAACGCCCGCAATAGCGTCCACAACAAGCAGAAGAATTCTCTCGTAGGGTTGCCCCCAGTAGGCATCCATTAGCGCAAACAGGATGACCCACCCGCTCCAGCCAAGCAGCTGCAATATCCAGAACTGGTGATTGCGGTTCTGGTAAATCCGGGAAAGGTAAGACATTCTGGCGATTATAGAGGTGCTTGCGCCGAACGTCGCTCTAAACGTTGTTCCAAACGTCGCATGGGAGGCTCGACCCGTCTCAGCAACCTGTTCTGTTATAGTTCGCGACCATCTATTGACCGCACTTCGAGGAAAGACCCGCTTGTGAACGCAGAGCAGTTCAAGGCACTCCGGCACAGGCAGTTCAGGAACTACTGGCTGGGGTCTTTCACATCCGTGGGTGCCACCCAACTGCAGGTCATGGGTCTGGCGTGGCTGGTCTATGAGCTTTCAGAAAGTGCGCTGATGCTCGGTTATCTTGGCGCTGCCATGGGTTTCCCTGCCGTTCTCACAACCCTGTTTGGTGGCGCACTGGCGGATCGCGTAAACAAGCGCCGCCTGCTTGAAATCACTTCGATACTGACTTTCCTGTTACTCACCCTGCTCTCCTGGCTGGACTGGTCCGGCCAGGTGACAGCCTGGCATGCCATCGCCATCGCTGCAGGCATCAGCATTATTACCGGGTTTGACTGGCCGGCGAGGCAGGCCATATTCCCTGCACTCATTGAACGCGAAGACATGATGAGCGCCGTTGCGCTAACTACGGTCATCTGGCAGGCAACGCGCATGGTCATGCCGGCGTTTGGCGGCGTCATCATCGCTCTCACCGACACCTGGGTACTGTTTACCCTGTGCGCCATCGGCTTCATCTTTATGTACCTGGTGTTGATTAATCTTGAAGTAAAAGCTGACCCGGTAGCTATCCGACAATCGACCCTGAACCAGATCAGGGAGGGTATTTCATTCATCCTGACCACGAGAACTTTTTATGTACTGCTCGGACTGTCTTACTCGGTCTTTTTCTTCGGCATGATCTACATGCAATTGATGCCGGCATTCACAGACATGCTGGGTGCTGGCGAACAGGGATATGGATATCTGTTGTCAGTTACCGGTTTTGGTGCAGTCACCGGCACGGCAATTTCTGGCGCACTGCAGGGTTCACACCGGCTGGGCCTGGGCATGCTGCTTTCCGCTGCTGTGTTCTGCGTCTTTATCTACCTGTTTGCGCTGGTCTGTTATGCAGGATTTACAGGCGCTTACTACGTGGCCCTGGTGGTCATTTTTGCAGCGGCCATATTCAGCTCTGTGTTCATGGTGACTTCAACAACCGTTTTACAGCTTGAAGTACCCGATGCACTTCGTGGCCGCGTCATGGGTTTTCATGCCATCACCTACAACCTCGCTCCGCTGGGTGCACTCATGGGTGGTGCTATCGCTGAAGCCACTAATCCTTCGATTGCTGTCAGCCTGATGGTTTCGATCCTGCTTGGGTTGATACTCTGGATCCTGGCCGGCCAGGAAAGTATTCGAAAAATCGACGGTCAACTGCTGACCAGTAAGGGATAACTGATGAATCCAATGACGCTCTACGGCACGCCGCTCTCTCTGTACGCGGGAAAGGCTCGCGCCTACCTGATCAAGGCAGGCATCCCCTATCGTGAAATTACCGTGGCCGATCCACACTATCGCGAGGTGGTTTTGCCGCAGGCCGGCACAGGTTCAATCCCGGTTGTCGAACTCACCGACGGCCAGGTGATACGAGACGGCACCCAGATCATCGAATATTTTGAAAACTCCACCGGAAACACCTTTCTGCCGATCACTCCCAGGCAGAAGATCGTGAGCCTGCTGTTTGACGTGATCGGCTCTGAGGGCCTGCTTCGCCCCGCCATGCACTACCGCTGGAACTACCCGGAGGAGAACCAGGCGTTCCTGACGTTTCATTTTGGCACCAACATCCCACCCAACATGGATCGCCAGAAACTGGCTGACGCGACCATGGACCGAATGCGCAATGCCGGGGTCATGTTCGGTGCAACCCCGGAGAACTTCGCTACTATTGAACGGCTCTACGAGGAGTTTCTCGCGCACTTCGAAGCCCATGTCGCCGAACACCCTTACCTTCTTGGGAACCGGCCCTCCATTGGCGACTTTGGTCTTATTGCACCCATGTACGCACATCTTGGCAGGGATCCCTACTCCGTCTCACTGATGCAAGCCAAAGCCATCCGGGTGTTTCGATGGGTCGAGCGCATGAACCGCGGCGAACCTGACATTGGTGAGTTTGATGGAGCCGAACCGGACAGGTACCTGGCGGATGATGAAATTCCCGAAACGTTGATATTCCTCATGCGACACATTGCGAAAGACTTCGTGCCTGAAACCACAGCCGCAGCAAACTTTATCAACGCCTGGCTGGATGAACAGAACCCCGAACCGGGCACGCCCGTGGAACGGGGTGTCGGCCTGTGTGAATTCGAGTGTGAAGGCGCATCCTTCAAGGCGCTCGCCCAACCTTATCGTTTCTACCTGCTGAGCAGGATGCAGGATGCATTCGAATCCCTGCCTGGCGCAGAACAGGAAAGTATTCGCGAACTACTGGAGAGCTGCGGTCTGGCAGAGGTATTGAACCTGCAGCTCAATCGAACGCTGCATTTCAAAAACAACCGGGAAGTCTGGGATTGAGTTTGCCCCTGGTACAACGAGCCCGTTCAGACTGGCTGGTCTGTGCGATTCTCGGCTGTCTGGCGTCGGGTTTTATCTGGATTATTGTGCCGCCCCTGCAGAGCTGGACCTGGGCGCTCATCCTGATTGTTGCCTGCACCGTGCTCGTTCGCTACACCGTCAGCACTTACAGCGCCATAAGAGAGAGAAGGGATGGCACGGTTGTCCTGCAACTGAGAAACCCCCGCGCCTCTATCAAGTCAGAAATTCCCTGTGAATACATCACCCGCGTTGAGACCTGCGAGTTTTTCCTGCCCGGCACCAGCCGCAAGCCGGAACACTACCCGGAAAATGACTATCACCACATTCATAACCAGATCGGGTACAAGGGACCAGGGCTGATTGTGAGCTATCGGCTACCGGCCAGGCTCGGTGGGGACGATATCGAACGTGTGTGGCAGTTTCCTGCGCCGCAGGCAGAAAAGTTCAAAAACCTGATTACAAACTTTTCCAGTTGTGGTTCCTCTCAACAAACCGAACAATCCGATCAAGCCCTTCCGACAACCGATCCAGCCCCAGGGCAAAACAGACCCTGATGTATTCATCGTTATCTGCACCGAAGGTATAACCAGGTGCGACGCCAACATCCTCTTCTGCCAGCAGTTCCTCGGCGAATCGGCGACTGGAATCGATACCTCTAAGCCGGGGAAACGCATAAAAAGCACCTTCAGGCGCACACAGGTCAATACCCGGGTGATTGCCGAGCTTGCTGATCAGCAGTTCCCTGCCCTGGCGATACTGTTCCTTGAGTGATTTCACCACGTCTTCACCCTGCTCCAGCGCCGTGATGCAGGCGTGCTGGGCGAACACGGTAGAGCCGGTGTTAAAGCACTCAGACATGATGGCCCAGTGGGTACCATGGGATTTGGGCGCGATTACCCAGCCAACTCGCCAGCCGGTCATTGCCCATGCCTTGGAAAAGCCGTTAACGATAACGACGGGGTCGTCCTCTTCCGAGATCTCCACAAAAGAAGGTGCTGCTTCTGCTTCATAGTAGTGACGGTGATAAACCTCGTCTGCAATCAGCAGGATGTCATGTTCCCGGCAATGGGCCAGCAATTTTTCCTGGTCTTCCCGCGGCATCACCCAACCGGTCGGGTTGCAGGGTGAATTAACAAAAATACTGCGTGTTTTCGGCGTGCACGCCGCAATAATCTCGTCGGCAGTCAGCTGCCAGCCATTTGGCGTTTCTCGCTGACGAACCGTGATCACATTCGCGCCTGTCACTGCATAAGTCGTTTCGATGTTTGGCCAGTGCGGGCTGACCACGAGCGCATCATCACCCTTGCTCAAGGCCATCTGCGCCGCGATAGTGACACCAAGCATCGAAGACCCGGGTACCGACACACGTTCAACATCAATCGAGGTGCCATAAAGGTGTTTTGTGTAGTCGCGGATGGCAGTGCGCAGCTCGATAAGCCCACGGGTGTTGACGTAAAACGTCTCGCCGTCATCGAGGGCCTGCTTGGCTGATTCCCGGATAAACTCCGGTGTCACCATGTCGCCCTCGCCGAACCACAGCGGTATTACAGATGGATCCCCGAGACGTGGCAGCGCCACGCCGGTGATTCCGTTTTGCTCCATCAGGGCAATGTCTGGTCGTACTGCGCGCACCGACTGTTAACTCAGCCGGATACTTTCGGGGTGTTCCAGATGTCTCTTGCGATTTTCCAGTTGCCATCGACCTGGCGGCGAAGAATCCAGATATGGCGACTCACCGAGCGCAACGGAGGAGAACCGTCATCGACCTTGGGTCGCAAATAACCGTTGAAGCTCACACGGACATAGGCCACATCGCCAGATACCACAACTTCATCAACTGCTGTTTCCTGGTCGAACTTGAATTTTCGGGTGAAGCGATAGAAAGAACGGGCCTCGTCCTGGTGCACGTCCCTGAAGCTGGAAGGCATCATCCAAACCGCATCTTCGGTGAACAGATCAAAATAGCGCTCGAAATCATCCGAACGGATAACTTCAAGGGCTTCCAGTATCAGACTCTTGACGGCTTCGTCTTCTTCCCGGACTCTTGCCAGTGCTGGTGCCAAGACTCATCGCTCCTTTCGCGAGGGCCTAAAATCTTACCCCGCGAATTTCGTTCCACAAAGCCTTTATCGCCATCTTTAGCAGACTGCAGCCTTCGGTTATGCTTTGTCCCAACGGCAGGCGCATCGATAAGATAATGAAAATATTAAAATTTCTTGGCCTGACCCTCTCGATCCTGGTGGCACTTACCATCATGCTGTTTTATGAGGGGGACATCCCCAGGGACGTGGTGGACGCTCGCTATTCAAGCCCGAACTCGCAGTTCCTGGAGCTGGATAACCTCGGCCGAATCCACTATCGCGATGAGGGGCATCGTCGCTCATTGCCTGTAGTACTGCTTCACGGCTCCAATGCTTCCCTGCATACCTTCGAACCCTGGGTGGCAGAGCTGGAAGATCAATACCGCCTGATTACTATAGACCTGCCGGGCCATGGGCTCACCGGGGCGATCCCATCCGGCGACTACTCATACGCCGCCATGATCGAGGTTATCGAAGAGGTGCTGGATCACCTCCGGGTTGAGCAGTTTGTTATCGGAGGTAACTCCATGGGCGGAGGTCTTGCCTGGCGCTATACCCTGCAGAATCCGGAAAAGGTAATCGCACTGGTACTGATTGATTCATCCAGCCCGATGATCTGGAGAAACGAGGACAACTCCAACGAGGTGTGGGCCTTTGAACTTCTGAAGAAACCCTGGTTTCGCGCCGTCGCAAGAAACATGGATCCTTATTACCTGGTAGCGCAAGGCCTGCGATCAGCCTACAACCATTCTGCTGTGGTGGATGAACAACTGATCATGCGTTACAACGATATGATGCTTCGAGAGGGTACCCGGGAAGCCACGGTGGCGAGATTCGGACTCCAGGACAGGTACGGTACTGATGCAGATCTCTCACAGATCAGCGTGCCAACGCTCGTAATGTGGGGCAAGGAAGATGCTGTGACGCCGTTTGCTTTCGCTTCCGAGTTCGAAAGCACCATCCCGAATGTCACCACTGCCTACTATGATCGACTGGGTCATCTCCCCATGGAAGAAGACCCCGCCACCACCGCGAAAGACCTGGATCAGTTTCTTTCCAGCCTGACCGAAGATCAATCCTGAGCGAGAAACGACAGTGCGATCTGCGCATGCAGCGCAACACCGTGCGCCATCGCATCCTCGTTGAGGATCATGCGATTGGAATGGCAAGGGGCTGCCAACGCCGGATCCTCGGGCTTAACACCAAGAAACAGCATGGCGCCAGGGAAACGTTGCAGCAGGTAAGAAAAATCTTCAGCGCCCATCATGGGCGAGCGCATGGGTATGTAACCCTGCTCACCAAATAGATCGACCACGGTCTGTCGTGCAAATTCCGTAAAGTCCGCCTCGTTGACCGTTACGGGATACCCCTTGTCCATCTCGAAAGTCACTTCACAATCGTGAGCTTCACCCACCTTTTTGGCAATCTGGGCCAAACCCTCGTGGGCGAGATTTCGTGACTTTTCTGACGTGGAACGAAGCGTACCCATCGCATTGGCAACTTCCGGGATCACGTTGCTGGTAGTTCCTGCCTCAATCTTCGTGGTTGTCAGGACCACAGGGTCAAACGCCGGGATACGACGTGTCACAAAAGTCTGGAACGCCTGGACGATCTCGCAGGCAACCGGAATTGGGTCGACGCAATCGTGCGGCATGCTCGCATGACCGCCTTTGCCCTTAACACTCATCTGGAAAAAGTCTGCGGCGGCAAGTAATGGCCCGGGTCGGCCTGTAAATACGCCGGCTTCAAGCAGTGGCGTGATATGCAACGCAAACACGGCATCCGGTGAATTCGGCGCCTCAAAAAAACCTTCTTCCAGGACTTCCCGTGCGCCGAAGTGCCCTTCTTCCCCGGTCTGGAAAAAGAAGTCCACGGTGCCTGAAAGCTTCTCCTGGTGTTTTTTCAGCAGTCTGGCTGCCCCAACAAGCATAGCAGTATGCGAATCGTGGCCGCAGGCGTGCATCATGCCCGGGTTACGCGACGCGAAAGGCAGGTCATTGTCTTCCGGCATCGGCAACGCATCCATATCACCGCGAAGCAGAATCCGCTTACCAGGCCTGGTCCCATGCAGTGTCGCAATGACACTCGTGGTTCGCTCGCTCAGGCGAATATCCAGGTCGAGCCCCTCAAGGGCTTCAAGCACAGCCGCAGTGGTCTCAGGCAACTGGTTACCCAATTCAGGGTTGGCGTGAATCTTCCGACGCAGTTCAACTACCCCGGGCAGGAAATCCGTTGCTTCAGCAAATACACTCATGGCAAAAACCAGCTGTTAACCGAAAGGCACCGTGAATCCATTAGCCATGGCCATGAGAGCACTGGCCTCAACACCGCCTTTAAGGCGCTCCAGTTCACCACCGTCCAGCCACACATCATGGCAATTGGGGCATCGGTCAATCACGATCATGTGCGCGATTTCTTTGCTCATCCTGGTGCCGTCAATCGGGCAGTTTCTGGACTCTTCCTTGCTGGCTTCTACCAGCAACTCCATTTCTTTCTCACAGGCCTCACAGGTAGCTTTACCGTCTACCTCGTGCCTTGTTTTTGTGCCGCAGCGCGCACACTTTTCACCAAAGAGCGACATAAGCAAATCCCGTTTGTTAGAAGTTTGTCTGATTTTATTTTAGTCCCTGGCATTTAAACACTTCGTTTACCTAAATGGCACCGACGAGCTGTCGTCGCAAAAAGCCGGCAATTGGGTAAACTGGACCAACGAAAGCGAATACCATGAAAATATCTCGCCAAGCAGCCAGCAGTGTACCTCTTACAACCAACGACAATCTGAGCCTTTACTTTGTTGGTTGCGGGTCAGCTTTCGCCAAAACTCTTAACCAGAATAACCTGGTGATCGCCAAGGGTAATGATCATCTCATGATCGACTGCGGCAGTCGCTGTTCCCAGGCCCTGCACGATGCCGGCGGCTCCATTGCACAGATTCAGAACTACCTGATTACCCACAGCCATGCAGATCACGTTGGCGGCCTGGAAGAAGTCCAACTGTTCGGCCGATATGTGCTGCAGAAGAAGCCCACCATGGTTGTCACCAGGGCCTATGAAAAAATCCTCTGGGAACAGAGCCTGCGCGGCGGCAGCGAGCTTTCAGAGAAAGAGCCCATGGGCTTTCAGGACCTCTGGAACGTCATCAGGCCAGCGAGACTAAAAGGCTACCCACGGGAAACGTTCGAAGCGAACGTCGGTGGTATTAACATCAAGATGCCCCGAACCATGCACTTCCCTGACAGCGCGAAAAGCTGGCGAGGTTGCGCGTGGAGCTGCGCCGTCATTATTGATGACCGCATTCTGTTCACGTCAGACACGCGGTTTGATCCGGAACTTCTCGAGTCTTTTGATGAGATGTTCAACTTCGAAGTCATCTTCCATGACTGCCAGCTGTTTACCGGTGGAGTACATGCCTCGATAGATGAACTCTGCACCCTGCCAGAGTCACTGCGCAGCCGGATTGTACTGATGCACTACGGTGATAACTGGCAGAACTTCCGGAAACAGGCAAAAGACGCGGGTTTCCATTCCTGGGCGAAGGAACAGCACACTTACACCTTCGCTTAGATCCCTGGACGTTGCTCAGGATGAGGTCACGACTGGTTTCACTCCGGTCGATATGATTTACTTTAGGCCTTCAATTTTTCACCCCCTTTTTAATCAATACAGCTACAGAAACAGGAGCTCACTATGGGAATGTTGGATGGGAAAGTCGCCCTCGTTACGGGAGCTGGTGGAGGCCTGGGCGAGACCCATGCCCTGCTACTTGCCAGGGAAGGAGCATCCGTTGTCGTTAATGACCTCGGTGGTGCTCGCGATGGTACCGGCGGCAGTGCCGCCATGGCAGACCAGGTGGTCGACAAGATCAAGGCCATGGGTGGTAACGCGGTTGCTGACTACGGCAATGTGGCCAAAGAAGAAGACGCGGCAGCCATGGTAAAAACCGCTGTCGACAACTTCGGCAAACTGGATTTCCTGATTGCCAACGCCGGCATCCTGCGCGACAAGTCGTTCAAGAACATGGACAATGAAATGTGGGACGTCGTGATCGACGTTCACCTTCGCGGTACCTACCTGTGCGTCAAGCATGCCTACCACCAGATGCTGAACCAGGAAACTGGCGGCAGCATTGTGGTGACATCTTCTACTTCAGGGCTTCTCGGCAACTTCGGGCAGACCAACTACGGCGCTGCGAAAGCAGGTATCGCCGGCTTTGCCCGCTGCCTGTTCCAGGAAGGACTCAAGTACGGCATTCGGGTGAACGTCCTTGCGCCAACGGCATTCTCACGTCTGACTGAAGACATTCTTCCGGAAGACCAGAACCTGGAGGAACTGCTGTCACCAGACAAGGTATCACCACTCGTTGTCTGGCTTGGCTCCGACGATGCGAAAGACGTTACAGGTCGTCAGTTCCTGGTGACAGGCAACAGCGTTCAGTTGCTATCCTGGCAGGCACAGGACATTGCTGTAAAAGACAATACCGACGAACCCTGGACCGTTGCAGAGATCGGCGAGAAAGTCGCAGCAACATTCGATATGTGGCCCAAGGGCATTCAGCCTACCAGGCGTCCGTTTGAATAAGGGAGCAGACATGAAAGACCAATACGGAGATGTAACCGTTACCCTGCTGGAAGGTCACGTTGCACAATGTGAAATTCGCAGGCCACCAAACAATTTCTTTGATCACCAGTTGATCATGGATCTGGCGGATTGTTTCGAAGACATCGATAAAGAAGACAGTATTCGAGCGATCGTGCTGTGCTCAGAAGGTAAACACTTCTGTGCCGGTGCAAACTTCAGTTCCGACGAGCGCGCCGCAGAGCTGGAGAAGCGCACTGCAGACGATCGAAACCCGCTTTACGATGAAGCGGTACGATTGTTCCGCTGCAAGAAACCTGTTGTGGCTGCGGTACAGGGCGCTGCCGTGGGTGGTGGTTTTGGTCTTGCACTGATGGCTGACTTCAGAACCGTCTGCCCCGCCACTCGGATGACAGCCAACTTCGTGAAGCTTGGGTTTACACCGGGCTTTGGTCTGACCCATACCCTCGAACGCATCGTTGGCGCCCAGCGGGCAAACCTGCTTTTCCTGACTGGCCGCCGCATCAACGGCGAGACAGCTCACGAATGGGGGCTGGGTGACATCTACACGGACAACGACAATGTGCGCAACGCTGCGATTGAACTGGCCCAGGAAATCGCGGAAAACGCACCACTCGCGCTGCTGTCACTGCGTGAGCAGATGCGTCCGAACCTGGCGGAAGCGGTGAATGCTGTCACCACGATCGAAAGTCGTGAGCAGAAATGGCTTCAGGCCACCAATGACCATAAAGAAGGTGTGAAAGCTGTTGCCGAGAAACGACCGGGCAACTTCACCAACTCCTGATTTCAAAACAGCTCGATTAACTCGAACGTCCGATCCCAGATGTAATCCACTTCTTCGATCGGCGTTCGACCGAGCCGCACCACAATCGTGTCCCTGTCAGGATCCAGCAGGATCCGCTGCCCATCATAGCCACTGGCATAGAACTGCCTTGTATTCGCCGGATTAATCCACCAGTGCGCCCCGTAACACTCCTCGTCACTGTGATAGGTTGGTGAACGACCATAGTCGACCCACTGCTCCGGCAGAATTTCCTGACCGTCCCAGGTGCCTCCACGCAGGTAGAGCAAACCAAACCTGGCAAAATCCTGCGGGATTGCCATCAGGAACGATGAGCCGATAAAGGTGCCGGACGTATCAAACTTTGGCGTAGCCGTGCGCACGCCGATAGGTTCAAACAGCTCATCATTCATAAAGCGAAGCATGCCTGACGCACCGCCTCCAACAATGTCTTTAAGGATCCTGCAGATAATGTTGGTGGTGCCGCTGGAGTAGTACCAGTGGGAACCGGGCGAATGCTCAAGAGACTTTTCAGCGGCAAAGGCTCCCGTGTCATGGCGACCGTCAAACATCAGCATCGGA
>JADHNI010000074.1 GCA_016779585.1 Pseudomonadales bacterium | reverse complement strand
AAGCGATACATAAGTGTTAGGGTGATGAGAATTACCATCCACGCTAATAGAGGATAAAAAGAAAACATCACACCTGAATTCTCAGATACAAAGGCATTTTCAGCTAAGAACAAAATAAAAAGCCAAGAATAGAGGTACAACTTTTTCCTATATGTTTTTTTGAAAACTACTTGGCTTTGTTTTGCTAGAGCAAATGCGGCTAAGCATAGATATATCTGACTTACCCAGGGGATAAAAAACCAGCATAAAAATACACCCAAACCATCAGTGCTAATGGGTTCACCAATAAATTGTTGGTGGAAGCTAAAAAGGGAGGATTCTGCATGTTGGTAGTTCTGCCTTGGCCAGATATACCAATAATTGAGGGAATAGGCGAAGTGTTCCATTAAAGCTAGAAACACCACAAAACCTTTTAGAAAATCAAAGTTAGTCAGCCGTTTATTCTGAAAGGTATTCATTCTCCCAGTTTAACGAGTTGGGTACCAAAGTTTTCACCAGCCAGCACACGCACCAGCGCGTCAGGCACCTGCTCGATGCCATCGAGCACATCTTCACGGTAGACCAGCTGACCTGAATTAATCAGTTCACCCAGTCTTCGATAAGCATCTTTAAAACGATGCGCGTAGTTGAAGATGTAAAACCCCTGCATGGTGGCTTCACGGTAAACGAGGTTGAAATAGTTTTTCGGACCGCGCCATTCAGCATCACCTTCATACTGGGAAGTGGCACCACAGAGCACAACCCGCGCACCCTGGGCGATGTTTCCCAGCGCTATGTCGAGTGTCTCACCACCTACATTATCAAAGTAGATATCGATACCGTGGGGGCAAAGTGATTGCAGTCGTTTTGCGACATCTTCAGTTCGGTAGTTAATAGCGCCCTCAATGCCAAGCTCATCAGTCAGATAGCGGCACTTGGCGTCACTGCCGGCAATACCAATCACCCGACAGCCTGACTGTCTGCCTAGCTGACAGACCAGGGCACCGACGGTGCCTGCCGCAGCTGACACCAGAAGCACATCACCCACCCGGGGTTTGGCCAGATCGTAAAGCCCGATGTAAGCAGTGGCGCCGCTCGCGCCCATCACGTGAAGATTTGCGGTGATTGGTTGACCATGCCGCGGCTGGATCTTCTCAATAGGAAAAGGTTTCATGCCATCTATGACGGCGTACTCCTGCCATCCCATCGCACCGGACACCAGGTCACCTGCCTCGAATCCCGGGTGCCTGGATTCAACAACCACTGCCTGTCCACTGCCGCGCATTAGCGAACCGAGCGCAACAACATTGCCTGTAATGCCGCCCGTACCCACAGCCATTCTTAAAGGTGGCGAAATCACCAGTGAAGTTGTCCTGATCAGCACTTCGCCTTCTGCCGGCTCAGGCACGTCCTCGTAAACCAGCTCGAAATTGTCGATGCTGAGTTCCTGTTCAGGGTAAGACTTGACCAGCCAGCGGGCGTTTTTTTCGTTAGACATAATTTCATGCTCTCCCTATCCGACCATTATGATCAATTAAACAGATTCAGACACTCGTAAAAAGCCTGCGGCTTTTGCACCGAATATCCTGCCCGCTGAAATTCAAATCAGGCTACGGCAGGTGCTTCAAGATCCTGCCGCACCGATGATGCCGCGAGCGCATACGAGATGATGCCGCCGATGCTGACCAGAAGCACACTGCACATGGCCCACCGCAACGAATCATCACCAGACCAGGGCCGATAGAGGTCGCTTAGTATGCCAACTGCCAGTGGACCCAATCCCAACCCGATCAGGTTGTAGATCAGCATGTAGACGGAAACTGCCATCGCTCGTCGCTCAACCGGCACGAGTTCCTGGATGATGGCCCAGGTGGGTCCTGCATAGACACTGGACAGCAATCCGGGAATGAGGAACAGGCCCAGGGCAAGCGAGGTATTGTCGGTCAGCAGCATGGCGATGAGCAGTGGCACACTAATAGCAATCGATAATGCCGGCACCCAGCCATTCCACCGCACGTCACGTGTGTTGAGACGCGCGCAGACAATACCCCCGAGCACCGCACCGAACCCTCCGATCACACCCACGATGATCGAGATGGCAGTTCCCGCCTCACCGGTAGACATGTCGTGGTAACGGATATAATAGACGGGCATCCAGGTGTGAATGCCATAGGCTGACAGCCCGTAAAGCGTGCCGCCCAACACAAACCAGCGGACGCTCATGATACGCAGGACAATACGAATCCCCAGCCATGTTTCGCTCACCCAGGCCTGCCTGGTCGGGTTAATCTTCCGGGCAGGTTCCTTAACGGTCAGCAGGATAACAAGCGTGAGCAGCAGCCCGGGGAACGCCGCCGTCATAAAGGCGACTCGCCAGCCATACCATTCGTTAACCCACCCGCCGATAAGCAGGCCAAGCATAAAGCCGATACTGCCACCGGATGCCAGGATACCCATGGCTGCCGGGCGCTCTGTCAGAGGGTAAAGATCTGCAATGATCGATTGGCTGGCGGGCATGGTGCCCGCCTCGCCTACCCCTACACCAATACGCGCCAGGAAGAGCTGCACAAAACTGGTAGCAGCACCGCATAGCGCGGTCATAACGCTGAAGATGGCGATACTGACGGCAATAATGTTGCGACGATTGTAGCGGTCAGCCAATACAGCAATAGGAATACCGAGAACAGCATAGAAGGCTGCAAAGGCGATTCCTGACAACAGGCCAAGCATACTGTCCGGCAGATCAAATTCCTGGCCAATGGGCTCCAGCAGGACACCCAGAATCTGGCGGTCCAGAAAGTTGAAGGCCAGGGTCAGCGTCAGCAAAGCGAGTACCCAGTGACGTCCGCCAATCCCGGTGGAATTCATACTGTCCGCCATGTTTTGGACCTCTTTTTTTTAAAGGCGACTGTAGCAGAAGGCTATTCTCGGCCACCAGTCAGGCGGGATAGTTTGCAGACCCGGTAAATCAGTGCATTATTGGAGTTAACTACAAAAAAATATATGAGCATCA
Source organism: Pseudomonadales bacterium (assembly GCA_016779585.1). GTDB lineage: Bacteria > Pseudomonadota > Gammaproteobacteria > Pseudomonadales > Azotimanducaceae > UBA9659. The sequence goes on along the minus strand of JADHNI010000074.1, from coordinate 13,028 downwards.
GACCGCTGATCGACAGGAGGAGAATGACATGAACGAGGTTCGACAATGCCCGTTTGAGAAAGCGCAGGACATCGATTTTATGGATCCGGTGGTACAGGAGAACTGGTTCGATGCCTACGATGTCATCCGGGAAACCTCGCCAGCATATTTCATGCCCCAGATCGGTATGTATGTGCTCACCAGGTACGACGACATCGAGTACGTGCTCAAAAATGCCGATATCTTTACGCACGAATCGCCGGACAATGTCGAACCGCTACTGAAATTCCCCGAGGCAGTCGCCTTGTACGAGGAAAAGGGGTGGCCGCGCTTACAACCCCTCGGGATGGATGTTCCGCACCATCCTCACGTCCAGGCGCTCGTCGCTGAACAACTTTCTGCTGAAGGCATTCGTCGGCGTGAAGGGTTTATTCGCCAGACCGCCAATGATCTCGTGGATGAGTGGATCGACGATGGTGAAATCGAGTTTCTAAAGTCCTTCGCAGAACCGCTACCCATGCTGGTCATCGCCAGAATCCTGGGTTTCCCGCCCATGGATACACCACAACTCAAGGAATGGTCAGCAGCCTGGGTGCTTCCGTATTCCCGTGGCCTGACGCTGGAGCAGGAAACCTGGGCCGTTGAAAAACACATAGAACTGCAACACTACATCCATGACGCCATTAAGGAACGTGAGAAGAATCCCAAAGACGACGTCATCAGCATTCTCATGCGATCTGAGTATTACGATCTGGATCTTGGCAAGCACCGCAAGCTTACCGAGGCCGAAATTATCGGCATGATAGATCACATGTTGATTGGTGGTAACGAGACCACGGCTTTTGCGCTGTCCAATGGACTATGGTTACTCTTCCGTCACCCGGAGGTTTACGCCGAGCTGCAGGAAGACCACAGCAAGATCAAAACCTTCGTCGAGGAAGCGTTGCGTATCGAATCGCCCACTCAGGGACTCATTCGGCACGTGAGAAAAGATGTAGAGATAGGCGGTGTTTCGATTCCCGAGGGCGCGGTGCTCAGCATCCGCTACGGTGCAGGGAACCGTGACCCGCGGCGCTATCCGAATCCTGAGAAGCCGGACCTGTCACGCCAGGGTGCGGGTCGCCACCTGGCCCTGGGGATGGGCGAGCATGTATGTCCCGGCGCGAGACTGACTCGCCAGGAGCAAATCTGGTCATGGGAAATCCTGCTGACACGCCTGCGCAACATAAGGCCTGTGGAAGCGAAGAACACCTATGAACACCTGCCGGGTATGTGGGTGCGTGCACTGAAGTCCATTCATATGGCATTCGACAAGGCCTGAAACAGGCGAACATCGCATTAATGGACGCAGCTTGACGACATTTCGCGTAATGTCGTCCTTTTGGGCACACAACGCTAAATAATGACCAGTCAGATCAGGCTCACCGGATTTCAACTCGTCGGACTGACCGGCGTACTCCTGTTGGGGTTCGCTGCATCCCTGGGCATGGCTTTTAACATCGATGCCATTGCGCTGTCCTATTCAGCCAGCAACTCGGACGCGGGTCTTGTTGCCTCGGTCGAAATGGCCGCCATTGCCGCGGGTAACCTGAGCTTCGCCCGGCTTGCGATGCGCCTTCCTGCCAAACCGGTGTACCTCGGCTGCATTCTGGCCATAGCTGTCCTGAACCTTGCCTCAACGATCGCACCCACGATTAATTGGCTCATTGCATGCCGGGCCCCGGCGGGTTTCGCCCTTGGCGCGATTGTCGCCACCGTCATGACGACCGCGGGCCGAAGCCACCGGCCGGAATCCACGTTCGGCGTCATCAATTCGATGGTTGGCGTGATGGGAATATTCATCGCCTTCATCCTGCCACGCGCCCTTAACCTGCACACACTCACACCGGAGTCCCTGGGTTGGGCCGAGGTAGATGGTTTGTATCTTGTGTATACCCTGAGTGCACTTTGCGCGTTGCTTTTTATAGGTTTTACGCCAAAGACTGAACCACTTGCCCTGGACCAGGGCAACGGTGAAAAAAACAGTCAGTTCCAGGGCTGGCTGGGCCTCGCCGGTCTTGGGATCATTTTCTTCGGACACGGCACACTTGCCCTTTTTATCGTGAAGATCGGGCGGGAAATACCCCTGTCTCCCGAGGTCATTGGCTATGTCTTTATGGCTGCCAGTGGTGTTGGCATTTTGCTGCCCCTGCTGGCCGGCTACCTGGGTTCCCGTATCAGGGCGATGGCACCGATCATGATCCTCCTGACGGTTCTTTCAGTCTCTGCTGTTCTGCTATCCATGGCAGGCTCGCCAACCGCATTTTTCCTCCTGACGCCAATCTTTGCCATGCTGCCGGTGGGGTTGATGCCAATCTTCCTGGGCTGCCTCGCGAGGGTGGATCCAAGCGGATCGCTGGCGGGTTCACATGCCGCATTTGTCCTGGTGGGTGGCGCTATCGCGCCATTTGCCGGTGGCACCCTGAGTGACCTCGGCGGATTCACCTACAACGGTTGGTTTGTTGCCTTGTGCGTGGTTGTGGGTGGCGCGATGATCGTGCCAGTCATCATGCTCGCGGACCGCAACCGCTGACTGTTTTCTGCTGCCTGAAGGCGGCACCGGTAACATCTCTTGCCCCAGATCAATGTTCTCCACAACAGGAGAACTATGCTGGGTTTTTATGAATCACAGAATGGGAGCAAACCATGTCAGAAGAAGATGAATTTGAGCGCATTTTCGAGGAGCTTCGAACCGCAAGAGACGAACTCAGAGTCCAGATGCACCTGGCCAAGGCCGAAATCCGGGACGAATGGGAAGAAGAGCTGGAACCCAAGTTCCACGAGGCTGAGCGCAAGCTTGAGGAAGCTGCTGAGGAAACCCGGCAAGTTGTCAATGTTATTGCCGAAGAACTGATGGACGCTTACCGCCGCATCAAGGCTCGCCTGGATTGAGCTCTGTATACTGGCAACACAGACCAATACATGATTAGTTTCACTATGTATATCCAGCGCAATCGAAACATGGAGGGCAAATGAGCGAAGCACAGGATTTACCACCGGCAGACTTTCAACGTCCCGGGGATTCAGAAGCCAAACTGGTGGGCCCAATCCCGGACCCCTACGATCTTCCCCTTGAAGACATTAATCCTGTAAGCCCCAGGCTCTTCAGTGAAGACAAGTGGCAGGATTACTTCAAACGCCTGCGTGAAGAGGACCCGGTACATTTCAGCCAGACTGACCTGGCTGGCCGCTTCTGGTCACTTACTCGCTATGCGGACATCAAGGCAGTCGATACCGACCACGAAAATTTTTCATCCGCACACGGCATCACACTGGGCTTCCCTGTCGGCACTGAACTGCCGGAGGGCGCCCTCAACGTCTCCATGTTTATCGCCATGGATCCTCCAACCCATGACGTACAAAGGAAAACGGCGACCGGCGTCGTCGCGCCCAGCAACCTCGCGAAACTCGAATAGCTCATCCGTGAACGAACGGTGGAAGTGCTGGACAGCCTGCCCGAGGACGAACCCTTTGAGTGGGTAGATACCGTGTCTATTGAACTCACGACGCGAATGCTGGCGACACTTTTCGATTTTCCGTTCGAAGACCGCCGAAAGCTGACAAGATGGTCTGATGTGGCAACCGCGGTTCCGGGTTCCGGTATCGTGGAAAACGAAGAACAGCGGCGGGCGGAACTGCTGGAGTGTCTCGAGTACTTCACACGACTATGGAATGAGCGCAAGGAAAATCCCGGAGACGACCTGGTATCCATGCTGGTCCACGGTGAAGACACCAAGGACATGCAACCGTTTGAATTCCTGGGCAACCTGATTCTGCTGATCGTTGGTGGCAACGACACAACTCGCAACACGATGAGTGGCAGTGTCTATGCACTGAACAAGTTCGCCGAGCAATACGACAAGCTCATTGCCAATCCCAAACTGATTCCTTCCATGGTGGCGGAAGTTATTCGCTGGCAGACACCACTGGCCTACATGCGTCGCACTGCGAATCACGATTGCGAGGTAGGTGGAAAGCAGATCAAGGAAGGCGACCAGCTTCTCATGTGGTATGTATCAGGAAACCGCGACGATGCTGTGTTCGAGAATCCTGACGAACTGATTATCGATCGACCGAACGTTCGCAATCATTTGTCATTTGGCTTCGGCATTCACCGTTGCATGGGTAACCGACTGGCGGAACTTCAGTTACGCATTATCTGGGAAGAAATCCTGTCACGATTCGAGAAGATCGAAGTGCTCGAGGAGCCTGAGCGCACCTACTCTTCCTTCGTGAAGGGATACACCAAAATGATGGTGAAGGTGAAGCGCAAAGCCTGAGTCCAGAATCCGCTCTAATGTCGGGGTAACGGTTATGCTGAAACGTCGTTCCTTTTTACAAACCGTGTCCGCACTGGGGGTCGCTAGCGCGGCACTGGTCAAGACCCGCGACGTTCAAGCCGCGATAGACGAGGCCAACGAATCCGTCGCAAACTGGCCCGAGATGACCTACCGGCCACTGGGCCGCACCGGTTTCAACGGCAGTCGACTGGTTTTCGGTTGCGGCGCGGCGCTCTCACGGGGTCATGCCAACAGGCTGCTGGAACCAGCCTTTGATGCGGGAATCAATGTGTTCGACGTGGGCTACCGGAACTACTATCGGGACGCCGAGATGAATCTTGCACCCTTCCTGAAGCAACATCGGGATCAGGTGTTTTTGATTTCAAAAGCCATGGTCGAGGTGGACGCAGGTTGGGATGAGAATCTCAGTCTGCCGCAGCGCCGCCAGGCGGCTACAAACTGGTCGCGCTTCCTGGATGACAGCCTAAGAGAGCTGCAGCAGGATCATGTTGATGCCTATTACCTCATGGCGGTGAACAACGTATCCCTGGTTGAAAGTGATGAGCTGTTCGAAGCTTTTACCCGTGCCCGCCAGGCTGGAAAAGTTTCGTATTTCGGCATCAGCACACACGAGAATGCGGAGAATGTCACACGCGCTGCCGCTGCTTCCGGCAGGTACGATCTTATGCAGATCGCCATCACACCCGCAGGTTGGTACGACTTCGTTGAGCGGGATATCCTGAAGGGAACCAGCTCGATGAAAGAGCTAAAGCCTGTGCTCGATCTTGCCCGGGAGGCTGGCATTGGACTGATTGGCATGAAAGCCGGCAGGCACCTGGCTGGCCGGCGCTTTCTCGGCTGGGGGAACCCGGACGCCTACGATGGCTACTATGACGAATCCGTTCAGAAATCAGGTCTAAATGCGTTCCAGAAGAGCTACGCTTACGTCCTTGCGAACGGCCTGGATGCCGTGAACGCAGATATGCAGGTCTGGCAGCACCTTCGCGAGAACGTCGTCTCTGCTACCAGCGCGCAGACCTATTTCGCTTAGGTCAATGCCCGTCATCCGCTAAATACCAGCAATCTGATATCTTCACTCTTTTCCAGAAAGGATAAGAGATGACCAGGAGCGAAGAGACTGAAGTCATAGACTCACATCGCCTCGAACAGTTGACACTATCTGTCAGCAGGCGAGCGCCGCTCGATGCTGCTGTACTGCTGACGCGGGAAAGCGATGAAATGGTTGCCCAGGTCCTTTCTGCCCTGCCGACATCGCTGATGGTACGTGTGCTCGCCAGTCTGCCGGAATCGCGACGTACCAAACTGGCGAATCTTTTTGATCAGTCTGACTCCGCGTGGCGACTGAACCTGGCGCATCCTGAATCCAGCGTCGGCCGGCTTATGGAGCCTATCGAAGTTCGGCTCCGGGTCTCTCAGACGGTCGCAGAAGCCATCGAAGCAATCCAGCCGTTCGCCAAACAGTATGCAGATGGTCTACGCCTACGTGCTGAATGATGAGGATCGCCTGGTTGGTGTCACCGCGATGCGTGATCTGTTGTTCGCAGAAGCCAATGACCTGATCAAAAACATCATGGTCGCAGAACCCTTCTACTTTGAGGAAGATACCGATCTCAAAGAAGCCACCCGGGCAGTCCTGCAGCGCCACTACCCGGTGTACCCTGTTTGTGATGAGGAACGACGGTTGGTGGGCCAGTTGCGCGGCTACGCGCTCTTTGAACAACAGACGGTTGAACTGACGGCCCAGGCAGGCCGCATGGTGGGTATCGAAAAAGAAGAACACCTGTCTACACCCTGGCTTACCTGCCTGAAGATGAGACACCCCTGGCTGCAGTTGAATCTATTAACTGCCTTTGTCGCAGGTGCCGTGGTTGGTCTCTTCGAAGACACCATCGCACAGGTGGTCGCGCTCGCAGCTTTTCTACCTGTACTCGCTGGCCAGGCTGGCAACACAGGTTGCCAATCCCTGGCGGTTACCTTGCGAGCGATTACGCTCAATGAATTGAAACCCGGGATGGAAAAGGCAGCGGTACGCAAGGAAAGTATCCTTGGCCTGATCAACGGCTTAATGGTGGGAGTAACTGCAGGCGTTGCCATGCTTGCGTACGCGATGGTTAATGGCTCTCTTGAGCCTTTGATGCTGGCTGTCATTGTCCTGGTCGCCATGGCAGGATCCTGTCTCGCCGCAGGCATCTCAGGTGTCCTGGTGCCATTGGCTTTGCGCAGGTTTGGCGCGGACCCTGCCACCGCATCGACGATCTTTCTGACCACAGCCACTGATGTATTCAGCATGGGTGGGTTAGTCGCGCTCGCCACGGTACTCATACTGTAAAGAGCATGGAATCAACCGTGACTTGATGAATCCAGAAAAGTTCCCAACCCGCGGTTCACTATTTTCGAACCGATTCTCAAAGAAGTTCTGCTTGTTGCTTTCCGGGTAAACCTTAGATTTATCGAAGAGACTTTCAAGGAGACATATCAATGCAGATAACTTTTCGAACAGACGGTTCATCGATTCCCGGATCACGAGGTTCGAGACTTGCCAATCGACTGCGACGGGTGTTGTCCCGATTCAGTTCCGGTGTCGCCAACGTCAAAGTTACGCTTAAAGGCGGCGATTCTCGCAAGTCAACAAATGACAAATCCTGCCAACTGCAGGTTGACCTTCGCGATGGAGGACAGGTGCTGGTCACCGGTCGCGGGCGGCGACTCCGCCAGGCCATCCAGAATTCCCTGAAAAGAGCGCGCCAGAGTGTTGCGGCTGAGCTAAGGAAACGCCGTCAGAGGCGCAGGCAGAAAATCCGCTACGAGGCGCCGACAGAGGCAGGAGCTTGAGACCCTGCTTGTTAGGTAAAGCATGACCAGCGCTATAGAAAAGATTGTATGATGGAGCTTACCCACCAATAAGAGCTCGGGAATTACAACCATGTGCACCAGTCACGACGTAGAAAACGGCACCGAAAGCAAAGACCCGCGCGGCGGGTACCAGCTGGCTGAATGGCCACACTACCCCGCCGACATGCAGTTCGAAATGGGCTCCGGTGTTGCCGTGGACAAGGAAGGCATCATTTACCTTTTTACTCGCGATATCGAGCACTGGGCCACACACCCTCTTGCCATGAAAGACAAGATGGGCAAAAGCAGCGTGTCCATGTTTACGCGGGACGGTGAATATCTCGGCAAATGGGGACCCTCAGATGAGAGAGGTTTCGCTCTTGGTGCCCACACCATCTATATCGAAAAGGACGGCATGTTCTGGACCACGGACCGTGATGGCCACACGGTAAGAAAATTTACACCCGAGGGGAAGCAATTACTTGAACTGGGTACCTTCGCCGAATGGGGCTGCGACGAAAACCACTTCAATGGACCCACCGCCGTGCTTGTTCAGGACAATGGCAATATCGTGGTGTCAGACGGTTACTGGAATTCGCGACTTGTGTGGTACACACCCGAAGGTGAATTCATTCGCTCTGTTGGAGAGTGGGGCCGAGGCCCTGCGCAGTTCAACACGCCGCATGCCATTACCCAGGACTCAAAAGGCCGTATCCTTGTCGCCGATCTCGTGGGCGGAAACTTTCACGACTACATGACGGTACCCGGCCAGATCGAACCACACCGAACACAACCGGAAGAAGGTGCAGTACACCGAATACAACGCCTTACGCCAGACGGCGAATACATCGACGAGTGGACACACATCACGCCACTGAGCCTTGCCACCTATGGCAACCATATTTATGCAAGCGACAAGATGAGCGACCTTGCCATACTCGATGAAGACACCGGCGAAGTCCTGGAGCGGGTAGAGAAGATATCGGTATATATCCACCAGTTGGCCATGGACCAGCACGGCGACCTGTATTGCGCATCCGTGTACCCGGAACATGCCGGCGAGAAGCGCGGTCCGGAAGGCCCAAGCCACCGGCGATGGAGTCGCGATCTCATCGCGGCCTGAGTTATTCTGCGTCGAACAGCTCCTTCGCAACGCGCAAACCTTCGACAGCTGCAGGGAAGCCGCCGTAGATTGCCACGTGAAGAATCGCTTCACTGATCTCATCCTGGGTCAGGCCGTTAGCCAGCCCCCGCTCCATGTGAAGTTTGAGTTCATGCGGCAGGTTCAAAACGGTCAGCGCTGAAATTGTCACCAGGCTCTTGTCGCGCGGGGCAAGTCCTGGCCGGTCCCAGACCCGTTCAAGGACTGTATCGATAATGAGGCTGTGCCAGTCCTCGCGAATGTTTTCCGGTGCAGGCAGCACGTCCTGTATCTGTTTGGCAATTTCCTGCTTTGTTTTCTCATCCATATGCGTTCCTCGAAAGCGGTTCTGTTTCAGAAATTCCTGTTTATCCAGCGAAAAACCGGCATAAGCAGCTGCATGAAAAACGGTTGCTCAACCAGTTCAACAAGAGTGCCATCGGGGTCGTAGAACAACACGATACTGCTGGAAGAATCCGGCCCGGAACAGCAGGGTGTAATGTCCGAAACAAATTGCACCCCCTCTGACCTCAGCAACTCGACGTCTGCATGGATGTCGCTGGTGGCTAGCGCCATCCGGTGAATGCCAATGTGGTTAACTGGAATGCTGTAGGGAGGCGTCGGGTCAAACGGCGTCAACCACTGGACCAGTTCAATTTCAGAACCATCGACCTGGTGCTTAAGAATGCTGCCTTTTACCTCGAAAGGTGAGTTGAATCCCATGGCGTGGGCAACTTCGGCAGTATCAGTGGCGGGAATGTTTCGAGCTGGAGCAAATCCCAGCATCCCGTACCACTGAAGTGATCGCTGATAGTCACTCACGTTCACCACCACGCGCCCTACGCGGACTATCTGTGTGGTCTCTGATTCCCGGATATCTCCAGCCACTTGCTCGAGTTCATAGAAGGTGCCATCCGGATCCTTGAATATCGCGAAACGGGTTCCATCAGCGCGGGTTACCGGCTCTGAGAGAAAACTGACACCCAGCCCGGAAAGATAGTCATAGTCCGCATCAACACTGGTCGTTTCCAGTACTGCACGTACCATCCCAAGCCGATTGAGCGACGGATAGGGTGCTTCCTCATTCCTGGGAATAGAGAACTCAATCAAATCGATGACGCCACTGAGGAATCCATCAGGTGCAATGAGTTCACCATGCAGCAGGTAACCACCGGCATGATCGCCCCTGGAGCCGTCGTACTCCGTCGGGGTCGTAATCCCAATCGCCTGGGCCATCTCAAGTGTGTTGGTGTCCGGGAAACCTGTCAGCGTCTCGAATCCAAGCTTGCCATAGAACTCTCGAGACGCCTCAAAATTGCTGACGTTCGTGTTGAAATGCACCCACGACTGAACATTGAGTTGCACATCCTCGGAGGCCAAAGAAGGTACGGCGAACTGCACCGCAAGAACTATATAAATCGCTAACCAACAGTTTTTCATGCCATGTCCCTCCATACCTATTACTGATCAATCCAGCGCTTTCGAAAAACAAAAAGCCCGACCACAAGGATCGCTAATACACCATGCAACAGCAGGCCCATCTGTTGGTCGCCTGCGACCAGGAGCGAGATGAACAACCCGATATGAAACGTCATGAGTAAACCAAGCACCACCGTGACCACGCGACCATCACCGCGATATCGCCAGGCCCACAGGGAGAGGCTGGCAATGGCCAGCGCCGCGAAACCATAGTGCATCGACCACTGGTCACCCAGGCCAGGAGACCTGATCCCTCCAGGGCCAAGAACAAGCGTGGTCGCTGCCATCAGTTCAACCAGGAAATTCAGGATAAGCGCAGCCGAGTAAAGTCGTTTCATCATTAAAAAGGTGTGGCGCGAATCACCACAGTACCCGAGACCCAATCATGCAGGCAACGCCGACGTTTACCGAAGATCATCAACTGGTCCAGCAATGGCAGCGGAAGGAACAGGGGAATAATGGCAACAAAAAGCAGTGGAAAAAACAGCGCTCGAATGCAGATAAGCTTCCAGAAGGGTGCTGGCTGGGTACTGAATAAAAGGGGAGCATCTCCAATGGGGTTGGCGGACACAATCGCAATTCCCATAACCCGTTTGCCCAGCGTCTGCCCATAACGCCAAAGGGTATAACCGTTCAGCAGCAGGTAGCAGGCCACTGCCTGCAGAAATACCCAGAGTATCCACCAGTTGTCGATGTAATCTTCGGCGTCTTCCATCACGTCGGTGACCATGACAACAAACACTGTCAGGCCAGGCACCAGCAGCGCATCAATGGCCGTTGCTGCAAACCTGCGCAGGCGACCGGCCAATGGCGCCCCCTTTATCTCGTCAGTCATCAGAGGTCTCCAGCTGGAAGACGAGGAACGCATTGCCCCCTCGCTGACCACCCACATATCGATATCCGGAGGTGATCATGAGCAGATCATCGGCAACCAACGGCCCATGACCATCAAACGCCCCCCCTGAGGTTGCTACATCATTGACACTGTCGTAGTCACGCCAGGAGTCATGAGACCACAACAGCTCACCATTCTTTGCCGAAAGTATCTCCAGAAAACCATCCATGCTCCCCGTCACCACAAGGTCGTTGGTAGCCAATGGCCCGGCAGAAAGTCCGAACACACACTCCTCGTCATCGCATCGATTTTCACGGGCGTAACGCCACCGGACCCCTCCCGTCTGGACATCCAGGGCGTAAAGACCAGGTGATGGGTCACCAGGCGAAGGGAAACCAAAAACTTTCTTGTCACTGATTGGCGCGAATATCAGTCCAAGCTGTTCACTGGCGGCCAGCCCCCAGTGAACCCCGCCAATAATGCCACCTCTCCCCAGTCTCGTTGTCCACACCACCTCACCGGATGCAGGATTCATGGCATGCACTTCCGCGGATTTCTGACCTGCAATCAGCAGCTCATTGCCATCCGGCATTCGGACCAGCATGGGCGGCCCGCCGAAATCCACATCAGGTCCAGTCGGTTTGGCACAGTTGGGATGGTTCAGCCCCTCTATATTGCACGCAGCGGTGTAAGCATCGTTCTCGGTAAACTGCCTGATCCAACGGGCCTCACCGGTCTCGATATCCAGGGCGAATATCGCATCACTGGTGGTCGTGGTCGGGTGGGTGTAGTTCTGCCCGGTGCCAAAGTAGACAAGCCCACGTTCTCGACTGAAGGTTGGAGAAGACCATACCGGCGCACCACTGGGTCCATATTTGTTAACGAAGCCAAAATGTGTGCCGGTTACCTGTGCCGGTTCCTTGATAGTAGGCAGGTACCATCGCTGGCTGCCGGTTCGCAGGTCCAGCGCCGCAAGTCCGCCACTCGTCGTACAACAGCCATAGAAAGGATTGATGGCGAGGGCAACTTCCCTTGATGCAACAGGCACGAGAACAGTTTCATCAACAATAAGTGGCGTGCCCGAGTAATTGGGGATCGGCTCATCATCGACGGTTGCCTGCCAAAGCAGGCTGCCATCTTCCCCGTTGACAGCAAAAATGCCTTCAAACCGGTCAGCAAAGACAAGTACCGGTTTACCATCGACTTCACGCTCCAGAATCGCACTGCTGATGTATCCCGAATGTTCATAGACCCAGCGCTTGCAACCGCTGTCTCGATCAAGCGCCACCAGACCGTATCCGCCATCACCGATAATAATCGAGTCTTCAGTGACAAGTGGATAGGAACGAGGAGTCTTACCCGCAAATCCGTAAGCCCATTTGAGCCTGAGGTTCGTGACGTTACCGGAGCGGAGCGAAGATTTGGGTTGGTAACGGGTATTTCTTTCATCAATCCCCCAGGCGTTCGAATAAACGGACGAAAACCCCGGGACGGACTGGCAGTCTGATGCCCTGACCTCACCAGCAGCGAGAAGAAACAACAGGGGATAGATGAAGGAGCAAAGCAATACTACAGAACGCACTTCTCTTCCCTTCGACTCAGTTACCAGCACGTCTTTTTCGCGATGCCTCAGTCAGCTCCATCAACCATTCATCAGTAGCTCTGTCTTCAAGGATCTCAATGATCTCGCTATCCGGCCCCTTAATATAGGTTGTCTTGTGAAGGCCGAGATCCTGGGGTTCCACATTGGCATGAAAACCTGCGGCCACTACTTTTTGATAAAGCGCGTCAACATCGTCAACTTCCACCGCAAAGTGTGTGACACCCTTGTCTGCGGGCACGTAGTCCTCGGGTAACGGTCTGCCTGAGGGTTGATCCCACTGCCAGAGCTCAATCATCGTATCGCCAGCGCGCAGCCAGACGACGCGGCCTGTGGCTGCCTTCATGCCGACTACTTTGCTTAGCGGCTCATTCGCCGGTACATCTGAATCAAAGATCACTTCCATTTCAAAGATATCCCGGTAAAAGCCCAGGGATCGTTCCATATCAGATACGCTGATGCCCGTGTGGTTGACGCGTTTTACAGCCATAAGACCTGCCCTCTAATCACAGTTACTTAACTATGACATCATAAGGAAACAGAGTAAGGACTGACACCATGGCCGCTGCAATAGAATCCCTCAACTGGCTGGTTGGAAACTGGTCCGGCAACCTCGGCCCTATGACCGTCGAGGAAACCTGGTATCCCCCGAAGCATGGCAGCATGCAGATGATGATTCGCTTGTCGAATCCGGATTCCATCCAGATGCTGGAGTTTATTGTCGTCAGGGAGGTGACTGGTAAGAACGGAGAAAAAACCCTGATGCTGCACCTCAGGCAGTTTGGTGAAGCGATGGATTTACGAACCAACCAGGAGATGTTG
>JADHNI010000073.1 GCA_016779585.1 Pseudomonadales bacterium | reverse complement strand
CACCTTCGTCCAGGACCAGTTCGAAGGCATTGGTGTCTTTCAGTACGTTCTGCCCAAACTGTGTTGTCAGGTTGGCCAGCTTCTCCGTGATTTCACTGACTCGATTGCGCTCTGCATCTGGCAGCTGTGCGCCAGCCCGCTCAAAACGACGCCGGGTTTCCTCAAGCAGTTGCTGCTGTTCTCCATCCAGCCCGGGATTACTGTCAGAAACCGCCTGCACCCTGGAATACAGTGCAGCGTCGGAATAAATGCGACTTCCGTGAGCGGCGAGGGTTGCGCTCATCTCCAGTTCCAGCGCCTGGATTTCGTCGTTGGTATCCGACGACGTCAGGTTCCAGAACACATCGCCGACCCTTCGAAGCAGCGTGCCGCTGCGCTCCAGTGCCTCAATGGTATTTGCAAAATCTGGCGCTGCACTATTGCCAGTGATGGCTGCGATTTCCTGTTCCTGTTGTGCGATGCCTTGCTCGAAGGCTTCGCGGTAGTGGCTCATCTCGATGCGGTCAAAATCAGGCAGGCCGTTAGGCGCGAGTGGTTCGAAAAAGGGGTTGCTCATTGACATCACTCTCACTAAACCAGGTTTCGCTTAAACATATCGTGCACCACTTCCCAGTGCCGCTCGGCCGCGGCGTGGTTGTACCGTTCACCACCGGGAGGTGCGAAGCCGTGCAGGGCACCTTCCAGGTAGTCGATGCGGTAATTGATACCGGCATCGGCCATGGCCTTGTCCATGATGTCGCGTTCCTCGGGTGTTGCAGTAGGGTCGTCATCTGCCCAGGCGAGGTACACCTCGGATTTTATCTGGTCGATTTGCAGGTGGGGTGAATCATCTTTATCCGTGACCACCCAGGCGCCATGCACTGAGGCGATGGCGCCCACCTTGTCCGGCATATTCTGCGCCAGTGACATGACCAGCGGGCCGCTCATGCAGAAACCCACCGCGCCGATCTTCTTGCTGGTGTCCGCTGCGGGGTTGGTTGCAGCGTGGTTCAGCAGTGCCTGGCAATCAACCAGTGCGCCTTCGCGCGTCACGCTCTGCATGAGTTCGCGTCGTTCGTGCATTTCCGGGTCGCTGGCACCGAACTCCTTGTATGGGGACTTCCTGTAGTAGAGAAATGGCATCAGTACATAGTAGCCAGCCGTGGCAAGTCGCGATGCCATCTGCATCAGTGCCGGTCTTATACTCGGTGCATCCATCAGGTACAGCACAATGGGATAGGGGCCGCCTTCTTCCGGATGAAACTCAAAAGTGGTCATGGTGCCGTCAGGGGTATCTATCTCTATTCGTCTTTCTTTCATGGTTGTGTGTCGGTTAATTCAGCGTCTTGGATCGTACAGGGAATTACGACATCATGCATGGTGTGCTTTGGAGTTGAGAGCCTTCAGCGTTACTTGGTTCGCTCGTGAGGGACCTGACAGTCGTGTCGGGGGAAGATGATAAGTAGACGGATGTAAAAAATTGGACTTTGGATTCACAGAAGAGCAGCTCGCGATTCGCGATGCCATCGAAAAAATCTGCGCGCAGTTTGAGCCGGGTTACTGGCTGGAGCGGGATCGTGACGGCAAGTTTCCCGAAGAATTTGTTGCCGCGATTGTTGAAGGTGGCTGGCTCGGCATCGCCATGCCGGAAGAAGTGGGTGGTTCCGGACTGGGGATTACCGAAACGGCATTGCTGGCGCATACGATCGCGCGATCAGGTGCCGGGTTCTCTGGTGCGTCCGCGGTTCACCTGAACCTGTTTGGACCGCAGCCTATTGTTGTTTTTGGCACCGATGAACAGAAAGCGCGATTCCTGCCGCCGCTCATCAAAGGCCAGGACAGGGCCTGTTTTGGCGTCACTGAACCGGATGCCGGGCTGAACACAACCAGACTGCAGACCATGGCGGTGCGTGATGGTGATAACTACGTCATTAACGGCCGCAAGATGTGGACGAGCACGGCACAGACCGCCAACAAGATTCTGCTGATTGCCCGTACGACGCCCCTTGAGGCGGGCGTTAAGCCAACGGAAAGCCTGACGCTGTTTTATACCGACCTGAATCGTGACCAGGTCGAGGTTCGGGAAATCGAAAAGATGGGGCGCAAGGCGGTGGATTCAAACGCGCTCTTTATTGATGACCTTGTTGTGCCGGCGTCAGACCGAATCGGCGAGGAAGGGGAAGGCTGGAAGTGCCTGCTGCACGGGTTGAACCCGGAACGCATTCTCATCGCGGCGGAATCTGTCGGACTTGGCCAGGCGGCGCTTGAACGAGCCGCGCAATACGCGCGCGAACGTGTGGTGTTTGATCGACCCATCGGCCAGAACCAGGCGATCCAGCACCCGCTTGCGGTTAACTGGATGGAACTGGAGGCGGCTTACAACATGGTGTTCAAGGCAGCGAGTCTCTACGACAGTGGCCAGCCCTGCGGGCGTGAAGCCAATGCTGCCAAATACCTGGCTGCGGAAGCCGGTTTGTCGGCCTGCCAGCAGGCGGTCCGTACCCATGGCGGGATGGGTTATTCCAAGGAATTCCACGTGGAGCGTTACCTGCGTGAAATGATGATTCCTGTCATCGCGCCGGTCAGCCAGGAGATGATCAAGTCATTTATCGCCGAGCAGGTGCTCGAACAGCCGAAGAGTTACTAGCATGAAGAAATATGAAGACTACGAGTTCCTGGATTTTGAGCCGCAGGGCAACGGTGTTCTTTTGATGACGATCAATCGTCCCGAGGTGCTGAACGCCACGAATGTGAAACTGCACGGCGAGCTGACCTACGTCTGGGATACGATCGCCGCCGATGATGACACCAATGTTGTGGTGGTGACGGGTGCCGGGAGAGCTTTTTCAGCAGGCGGCGACGTGGAACTCATCGAAGGCATGATTGGTGACAGTGATGAGGTGAGCCGCGTCCAGCGGGAGGCAGCCGATCTTGTGTTCAATATGCTGGCATTTGAAAAGCCCATCATTTCAGCCATCAATGGTGTCGCGGTTGGCGCGGGGCTCGCGGTGGCGCTCATGGCAGACATCAGCGTCATGAACGAAGACGCCAGGATTACTGATGGTCACGTCAAACTTGGGGTTGGTGCGGGCGACCATGCGGCGATTATCTGGCCGCTCCTGTGCGGCATGTCAAAAGCCAAGTATTACCTGATGACCGCGGATTTTATCAACGGCACAGAAGCAGAACGTCTCGGTATGGTGACCTTCGCGAAGCCTGCCGATGAGGTGATGCCAACCGCGATGGAGATTGCCAACAAACTGGCAAAGGGGAGTCAGCCCGCAATCCGCGGCACCAAGCAGACGTTAAATGGCTGGCTGACCCAGGCGGGTCCAATTTTCGAAAATTCCCTGAAGATGGAAATGCTCTGTTTCCTGGGGGAAGACGCGAAAGAGGGCGCGGCAGCCATGCGTGAAAAACGGGACCCGAAGTTTCCATCAGCCCGAAAGTACTGGGAAGCTCAGTAGTCAGTATGGAAGATCTTCTGGCATGGCTTGTGGCCCATGATGAGATGCGGGTGGTTTTGCTGGTGGCAAGCCTTGCCTTTGCCATCACGCTTGAATCCCTGATACCTCTGTTCCGCTTTGATTACCAGAAACTGCGTCATGTGGGTTTCAATCTGGTGTTTCTGCTGACGTCAGGCATGGTCTCGGGCCTGCTCGCTTTTGTGGCGTTTGCGCTGCTGCAGGTCGATCGATTCGAATATGGTCTGTTCGGGCTGCTCAGTCTGCCACTGTGGGTGGAAGTTGTGCGGTCGCTCATGCTGCTGGATTTTTTCGCCCATTACTTTATTCATGTCTGCCTGCATAAGTACAAGTGGCTCTGGAAACTGCACCTGGTGCATCACAGCGACACCACCGTTGATGCCAGTACTGGTACGCGACATCACCCGGGTGATATCGCCATTCGTGAGCTGTTGACGCTGACGCT
The DNA here is from genome assembly GCA_016779585.1 of Pseudomonadales bacterium. Lineage (GTDB taxonomy): Bacteria > Pseudomonadota > Gammaproteobacteria > Pseudomonadales > Azotimanducaceae > UBA9659. The sequence continues at coordinate 12,394 of JADHNI010000073.1, read as the reverse complement.
TGTTTTTGCAAGTGGCATCCGGCCGGAGGTTTACGTGTTGTACCGGGTCATTACCCCGTTCTTTGCCTATTTCACTCACGCAAATATCAGTCTGCCACCTAAAGTTGATCGTGCACTGGCCTGGGTGATTGTGACCCCGCACATGCACAAGTTTCACCACCACTTTGAACGACCGTGGACGGACACCAACTTTGGCAACATTCTTTCTATCTGGGATCGCCTGGGCGGCACTTTTGTTTACGACGACCCAGCCAAAATCCAGTATGGCGTTGATACCGTGGATGGCGACCAGGACCTGAGTCTCAGATACCAGTACACACTGCCGTGGAACCGCGGCATCAAAACCGATTACTGACTACCATTTGAGCACAGCTTTAGCCGCTGGTCGTTCGCGATAACGTTCATCCCAGGCGCGCAGGCGTGGGCGCTCGCCCATAACGTCCGCCTCGACGAAGCGCATGAACTGCAGCGAGGCTGCCAGTGTGCAGTCAGCTACAGATACGCGGTCCCCGGTCAATAAAGGGCGATCGTCAGCCAGAACATCTTCCAGGTAGTTGAGCGCCTTTTGCATGTTTTCCAACAGCTGCGCAGCTTTTTCAGGATCTTTGGGATAACCCAGTGGTGAGTTTACGGCGTGGCCGTATCCACCCATGGGGCCAGCCAGCCTTAAATCGATGATGCGTTCCAGGTCCCTTGCATGTGCTTTATCTTCGGCTGTGCCGGTGAACAGCGCATTGTCCGGGAACTTGTCTTCAAGGTATTGAATGATGGCAAGGGACTCTTTAATAAAAGTTCCGTCATCCAATTCGAATGCAGGTACGGTGCCGAATGGATTCCTGACGAGATGTTCGGGTTCGCGGTGCTGGCCTTTTACGGTATTCACCGTGATCTGCTCAATTCCCATGTCTGTGCCGAGTTCTGCCCGTTCGGCAATGTAGAGCATGACCTTGGTCGGGTTTGGGGCAAGTGCCACTTTATAAAGTTTCATTCGATGTCCTTGATCAGATCGACAATGTTTTCCAGTAGTTCAAATCGCGCCGGTCCCAGGGGGCCTGCACCATCCAATCCGAGTTTCAGGGTATCCACACCCGCCTTGCGATAAGTGGCCAGGCGTTCGCGCACCATGTCGGGTGTACCCAGTGCCTGGAACTCGGTCACCATGGCATCGGGTACTCTCGCTGCCGCTTCTTCTCTCTTGCCGTCCAGCCAGAGTGCCTGGATGGCTCTCGCGTCTTCTTCATACCCGGCGCGCTTAAACGCGTCATTGTAAAAATTGGTATCCGCAGAACCCATGCCACCCATGTTGAATGCCACTGCGGGTTTGCGTGCATCAATCATGGATTGAACGTCCTCGCCGATTTCTACTCTCACGGAAACACATCGATTTAAATCGCTGACAGGGCGTCCCGCTTTCTTGGCGCCCTCAGCCAAATAGTCGAGGTGCGCTTCCGGATGATCCGGGGAAAAAGAAGTCCCGAGCCAGCCGTTGGCTGCTTCACCGGTGTAGCGCAGTGAGTTGGGACCAAGGGTTGCCACGTAAATTGGTACGTCGGTAGGTTCGTGGGCAATCTTCAATGACTTGCCTTCACTGTCTGGCAGCGGCAGCTGGAATTGTTTGCCCTGGTAATTCACTTTTTCGCCGCGAAAGATCATCCGGCAGATTTCCACGGTTTCCCTGAGTCGAGTGAGGGCAGGGTTGTACTTGACGCCGTGCAGTCCTTCGACCACCTGCGGACCGCTGGCGCCCAGGCCCAGTATGAATCGCCCTCCGGTGAGGTCGTGCAGCGTCAGTGCCGTCATGGCAGTCATCGCGGGCGTCCTCGCGGTGACCTGCATAATGCCGGTGGCGAGTTTAATGGTCTGTGTCTTGTCCGCGAGATAGGCGAGCGGTGTGGCGGCATCGCTCCACCAGGCCTCAGCAGAGAATGCGATATCCACACCCAGCTTTTCCGCATGCTGGACCCAGTCCGTCATGAGCTGAAGCTTATCGGGTTCAGCCCTGGGTAACTCGATGGCGAGTTTCATGGCCTAGCGCCCTTTGAATTCTGGTGCTCGTTTTTCTGCGAATGAAGCCACCGCTTCCTTGAAGTCTGAGGACTTCATCAGGTTCAGTACTGACATCAGGACATGATGCGAGTGGCTCTCGAAATCCTGGGTGAGACCATGTCGGAACAGGCGTTTCATATCGGTGATGGCCAGTGGCGCATTGTTCGAAATCTTTTCTGCCCACTGCATGGCAACATCCGTCAGTTCAGCCGCCGGCACAACCTTATTCACCAGGCCATAGTCGAGCGCCTGTTCGGCATTGAGCGTGTCACCCAGCATGGAGATCTCGCAGGCCTTGGCCCAGCCAATCAGTCTTGGCAGGTACCAGGTCCCGCCGCTTTCCGGTACAACCCCAACTTTTGCAAAACCTGGCATCAGCTTAGCGTTGTCTGCAATAAGCCGCATGTCACAACCCAGCACGAGGTCCATACCGTATCCTGCGGTTGCGCCGTTGATGACCCCGATCACAGGTTTGTCCATCCGGTTCAGGGTGACCGTGCAGATCTCACGCGTCGAATAGTGTCTGGCACCGGCATCTGTTTTTGACAGGTTGCCGCCAATGCCTTCACCGGCCGCCGCCTGTTTCAGGTCCAGCCCGGCGCAGAAAGCCCGGCCTTCACCGCTGAGCAAAACAACACGCGTTTCCGGATCATCGTCCGCAGCCTTCAGTTCATCATTCAGCTGATCCAGCATTTCCGGTGTGATGGCATTCATCGCTTCCGGGCGGTTCAGCTTGATCCAACGCACGTGACCAACCTGGTCAACCAGTACAGGGTTATCGCTCATGCGGGTTTTTCCTTTCGCAGTCTTATGATGAAACCAGAATAGCCTAGATTACCGCCGGGTTCACGGGTAACGCATGCGAGGATTTAACGGCCTCCAGACTGAAGGATGATTCCACATGCTGAACGCCTGGATAGTTGAGGATCTCCTGCATGCAGAGTTCAGCAAAGTGATCCATGTCGCGGGCAACCACTTTCATCAGGAAGTCGAAGCCGCCGCTCATGGCATGGCACTCAATAATGTGTGGCTCGTTTTCCACGCGCTGGTAAAAGTCGTTCCGGCCCCTGTCTGGCTGCTTCTCCATGCGAACGCTGACGTAGGCCGTGACCTGCAGGCCCAGCTTGCGCTGATCGAGCAGGGCAACATAGGCGCGAATCATGCCGGACTCTTCCAGCAGTTTTACCCGGCGAAACGTCGGGGATTCTGAGAGACCAATAGCCTCGGCCAGCTGGACATTGGGTATCCGGCCATCCTGTTGCAGGGTTTCCAGAAGTTTGGCTTCTATCTTATCCATTGGAAGAATTCTCCAAAATATCTCTAGATATCGATCATATTATCCGATTAATAGTGATTTAAGGGGTAAATAGAACAAATCTTGCCAAAGGCCTGCCCTAAGATGGTGGCATCTTCCAATTTCTCGAGGCTTCAGTCATGGACAACCCCATGGGTCTTAACGGTTTTGAATTTGTCGAGTTTTCTGCGCCGAAACCCGGTCAGCTGGAACCGGTATTCACGCTCCTTGGTTTCACGAAAGTTGCCGAGCATCGCTCCAAGCATGTGCATTTATGGCGCCAGGGTGATGTGAATTTCATCATTAACTACGAACCACGTAGCGTGGCGTTTTACCATGCCGAGGAACACGGACCCTGTGCCTGTGGTCTGGCGTTTCGCGTTGCAGATTCCCACAAGGCTTACCAGCGGGCGATTGACCTGGGCGCCCAGCCTATCGATATACAAACCGGCCCCATGGAACTTCGATTGCCAGCCATTCGAGGCATTGGTGGCGCGCCGCTCTACCTGATTGATCGGTACGAGCGAGGCAGCAGCATCTACGATATCGATTTCAACTACCTGCCGGGTGCGGACCCTTACCCCGAGGGCCTCGGTCTGCAGGTGATCGATCACCTGACGCACAATGTTTATCGCGGTCGCATGGACTACTGGGCACGCTTCTATGAAAAGTACTTTAACTTCCGTGAGATTCGTCATTTCGATATTAAAGGCGAACAAACCGGGATGACTTCCCGGGCCATGACGGCCCCGGATAACAAGATCCGTATACCGTTGAATGAAGAAGGGCGCGGTAGCAGTGAAGGGCAGATTGAGGAGTACCTGCTGCAGTACAACGGAGAAGGTATCCAGCACATTGCGTTTGCAACCGACAACCTGCCGGAAGTCCTGGAGAGGCTGGCGCAGTCGGGCGTGACTTTCATGGCGCCACCACCCGACACCTATTACGAGATGCTCGAAGAGCGTCTTCCTGGTCATGGTGAGCAGATCGACCTGTTGAAGCGTTACGGCATCCTGCTGGATGGCACCACAGAAGATGGCACGCCAAAACTGTTGCTGCAGATTTTCTCGGAAACCATGGTCGGTCCGATCTTCTTTGAGTTCATCGAACGCAAGGGCGATGACGGGTTTGGAGAAGGTAACTTCCAGGCGCTGTTTGAATCGATGGAGCGGGATCAGCTGCAACGGGGGAAGCTGGAGGCAAACGCATGAGCGTGAAGCAGATTCATCATGTGGCTTATCGCTGCAGGGACACCAAAGAGACGGTGGACTTTTATCGCGACATGCTGGGTATGGAGTTCAAGCTGGCCATTGCGGAAGACAAGGTGCCGTCCACCGGTGAGCCTGACCCTTACATGCATGTTTTCCTCGATGCCGGTAACGGCAATGTGCTGGCTTTCTTTGAGTTGCCGAACTCACCGGAAATGGGGCGCGACGAACAGACCCCGGCCTGGGTGCAGCACATCGCGTTTGAGGTCGGGAGCTTCGATGAACTGATGGCGTACAAGGATAAACTTGAGAAGGCCGGGATCGACGTCGTTGGGCCGACGAATCACGGCATCTTTGACTCCATCTATTTCTTTGACCCCAACGGTCACCGACTAGAGCTGGCGGCTAACAAGGGTACAGAGGAGCAACTCAGGAAGCTTAAAGACGTTGCCGAGGATATGCTGGAAGAGTGGTCGCGAACCAGGAAGGCGCCAAAGCATGCCGCCTGGCTGCACGAACTCTAGGAGTACTAACATTCCGCGTTGTACCCTGGATACGCCTCATTTATAGTCCGTCGTTTTTCGCGATACCAGGCATTGTTATGAGTGACCTTATTCAAACCTTCAGGGGCAGCGTTAATCGCTGGGAATGTGATGAGAACGATCACCTGAATGTTCGGTTCTACGCGCACAAGATGTACCAGACACTGCAGGCTGGGCTGGTGGAAACCGGGCTTGTCGCCAGTGATGAGGTTGATGTCAACGAACAGATCCGCAGCATGCACATGCGATACATCGCCGAAGCGCGTATCGCGGCGCCGATCACCGGTTACTTTGGCGTGGTATCCCAGTCGCAGGATGAACTCGTAGTGGTAACCGAGCTTCGCAACACATCCAGCAATGCGCTGATGGCGAGCTATGTGTTTGAGTTGAATATTACTGGTGCCAAGTCAGTTGCGACCGTCGTCATGCCGGAAGGGGCAGGCAGCCGTGGGGTGCCTGCCAGGTGTTCTGCGTTTGCCGGATATGATCTCGAAGGCGCCATGGAAAATGGATTCAGGATCACCGGGCAGGGTGTGGTTCAGCCGGAGGAATGTGATGCCTCCGGCCGCCTGATGTTTTACCAGTACATTGGCCGGGTATCCGATGCCGTGCCGAATCTATGGGCGGGGCTGGAAGGTGAGGCTTCACGCGGTGAGGGTCTGCTGGGTGGCGCCGTGCTCGAGTACCGAACCGACAAACTGGGAAGCCTCAACCTCGGGGAAGCATTTACCCTCGTTTCAGGATTCACGGGGCTGGGTGATAAAACCAAGCACCTGGCCCACCTGCTCTACAGCAAACACACCGGCGAGTGCGTTGCGGCGAGCGAGGCGATAGCCATCAACATGGATCTTGTGGCGCGCAAAGCCATCTCGATACCTGAACGCGACCGTGATTTACTGAAGGACCTTATTGTTCGGCCACCATCATGATTCTCTACGGTATTTCTGTCTCCTACTACACCGGCAAACTCGAAGCCTACCTGCGTTACAAGGGTATGCCTTACGAGACGATCTCCCCTTACTCAAAGGCGCGGGAGATTTTGCCACACACTGGCGCCATCCAGGTGCCCATGGTGCATCTCAACGACGGGCGCTGGATGTCCGATACCACGCCGATCATCCGTTACTTCGACAGTGAACAGCCGGGACCCTCGGTTTACCCGGAAGATCCGGTAGTGCGTTTTATTGCTTTGCTGATCGAGGACTACGGGGACGAATGGCTCTGGCGACCTGCCATGCATTACCGCTGGACCTATGAACACGACCGTGCGCTGTTGTCGAGAATTCTGACAGACGAACTGATGGGGTTTGTAAAAGCACCTCGCTTCATCAAGCTGCACCGGATTGCGAAAAGGCAGCGAACGAACTTCGTTATCAAAGATGGTGTGACTGAACGGACCCAATCACATGTGGAGCAGGGCTACTTCAATGCGCTTTCCAACATGACAACCATGTTGCAGGATCGACCATTCCTCCTCGGGGAAACGCCGAGTATCGCTGACTACGGCATGATGGGACCGATGCTCAGGCACTTCGGGCAGGACCCGACTCCAGCGGAGATCATGCGCAACGAGGCGCCGGCGGTCTACGAGTGGGTGGCGAGAGTCTGGAATGCTGAACAGGGTGACTCTTCTGCATTTGTATCAACGGTGCCGGAGGATGCCGCCCCCATGTTGAAGGAGCTCTCTGAAACACACCTGGTGCAACTGAAAGCCAATGCCGAAGCTTATGGCGCTGGCCAGAACCACTTTGAGATGAATGTGCAGGGTTGCCAGTACCAGGACATGCCGGTATCCCGATATCGTGTCTGGTGCCTTGAGCAACTGCGCAAAGAATTCTCGGGACTGCCGGGTGACGCACAGCAAGCGCTGAAGGATCTGCTGACTTATCCGGAAGCGGAGATTCTCTGGCAACCGGATATCCCTGCCAGATCCGAATATGATGTTGAGGGCCGGGCGCCGTTCAACAAGGCCATCAATGTCTACGGGAAAGGGACTCCCGACTGAGAGTCCCTTGCCAGGCTTCCGCTAGTCTTTAGCCAGCCACTCGTTGTACAGCTTGTGGAAGTGGCGGGGCTTGGTCTCGCCATAGTTCGCAAAGATCACCTCTTTGAGATTATGCAGGCCTTTGTAGTCGGCGAGCGGCTCGCAGTCCGGGTCGGGGTTGATAAAGACAAATCCACCCCAGCGACCTACGCTAATCTGCTCGAGGGAGTGTGTTTCCTTGGAAACGGTGGGGAAGTCCCAATGGCAGGGTACTTCCTGCAGTTCACCGTTCAGGCCCCAGGCCCAGCCATGGAAGGCACAGCGCAGGTTGTACAGGCCTTTTTCGTTCTGGTGAAGGATCTGGCGGCCGCGGTGCAGGCAGGCATTGGGGAAGGCATGGAACTCCTCCTCACCACTGCGCACGATGATGTAGGAAAGGTCTGCAATGTCATAGACGATGGCGTCACCGATATTCGGGATGTCATCCTCATGGCAGGCCATCTGCCAGACTTTTTTCCAGAGCTTTTCTTTTTCCAGTTCGAAGTACTCTCGTGAGTAATACACCTTTGGGTCCACGATAGTTGGGCCAGGAGGCAGTGGGTTATCCACCCGCATGATGTCTCTCACGGGATGAGAATCTGCATCCAGTACCTCGTTGTAGCTGATTCCAGCGGATCGGTCAGTTCCAGTCACCGTTTCTACCATCTTGTTATCTCCCTCTTGCGGTTTCTATAAATATGTAGTGGAGTTTAGTTTTTCAGGGGCGCGGAAGATTTGATCTGTATCAAATCTAGGGCTGTCCGACAGGGAGGAAGTGAAAATGGCGCGTTTTCAAAGGGATGACGGCAGTCTGTTCTACGAACTGAAGGAGGGAAATCAGCCAACTCTGGTACTTTCCCATGGTTTCGGGATGTCTTCCCGGGTGTTCAAACCGCTTGCCGAGACAGTCAATGCCGCGGGTTTCGGCGTTTTGAGCTACGACCAACGCTGCTGCGGGGAATCGGATAGCCTGTTTACGGACGTCTCAGTGGCCAGCCAGGGCAGGGATCTTGCTGATCTCATCGAACAGCTGGACCTGGATCAGGTAGTGTTAAATGGCTGGTCCTTTGGTGGCGCCGTGGTACTGAACGCGGCTGCAAGGCTGGGTGACCGATGCCTGGGGCTCATTTCCACCGCCGGTGCTATGCCCCGATATACCCAGGCCGATGATTTTCCCTATGGCGGCAACGTCGAGGATGTGGATGCTACCGTGGCTGCGATCAATGCGGACCCCGAGACGGTATTGCGGGGCCTTTATTATGAGGGCGTTTTTGCTGCCCCGGTTGATGAATCGGTAAAGGCGCTTTGTTTCGAGATTGCGATGGAAGCCGCGCCCGGCGCAAATGCCGCGCTCGCGGATCTCGCGCGTGCCGATCAGCGGGCTGAATTGGCTGCGCTGGGCTGTGCCGGTCTGATCCTTCACGGCGACGCTGATGGGGTTGTGCCGCTTGCTATATCGGAGGCCGCGGCCGACATGATGAAAGACTGCGAACTGGTGGTGCTGCCCGGCGTTGGTCATGCACCTTTCCTTGAGGCGCAAGAAACGTACACACAGCATGTGCTGGATTTCATGAACAAGGTGGCAGGCTGATGGCGCGACAGGTGAACTTTGGTCTCTGGTACGACTTCCGAAACCCGCAGCAGGCGCCTTTTGAACGTTTTTATACGCAGACACTCGAGCAGATCACCTGGGCGGAATCCCTGGACTTTCATTCCGTCTGGCTGACCGAACATCATTTTGTCGAAGACGGCTACACGCCATCACCCCTGGTGATTGCCGGTGCCATCGGTCAGGCCACGTCACGCATGCGCATCGGTACCAACCTGATGCTGCTACCCATCGCTGATCCAATCCGGTTGGCGGAAGATGCAGCAACCCTCTCGTTGCTCACTGGTGGCCGCTTTGACCTGGGTGTGGGGCTGGGTTACCGCGAGCTTGAGTTCAACTATTTTGGCCGCAGCCTGAAGAATCGGCCCTCGTTAATGGAAGAAGGTGTTTCAATCATCCGCCAGGCCTGGTCAGGTAAACCTGTTAATTTTTCGGGCAAACGCTTTGAGGTCAATAACCTGCCGGTTCGACCCGTACCGGAATCGGTGCCGCGATTGCTGATGGGTGGCATGAGTGAACCGGCCATCAACAGGGCTGCTGAACTGGGTGATGGATTTCTGTCCACGGGCGGTATTGGCCATGACATCTACCGTGATGCGCTGGACTGTGCTGGCAAAACAGGTGCTATCTATGCCGGTAACTGGAGCATAGTGGCGGAAGACCCCGAGGCAGAGCTCGCCAAGGTCGGTGACCATGTGCTCTACCAGACCAATGAATATATCCGCTGGGGGGCCTTCGGACCGCCGGACGAAGTCCCGCTGTTCGAAACGCCGCAGGATGCGGTACAAGGCGGGCTCTATGAGCTCATGGATGGAGATACCGCTATTGAAAACCTGACAAACCTGATCAAGGACAATCCCGAAATTGTCGATGTGCACTTCTGGGCGCAATTCCCCGGGGAATCCTTTGACAGCGGCAGTGCGCGCATGGAATACCTCGCCACGAAAGTGCTGCCCACCGTTAGAAAAAATATCGCCTGATACGGAGTAAACCATGCAGATACAAGCGGCTATTGCCACACGACCCGAAGACCCGTTCGAGATAAAAAGCTATGACCTCGAATCACCGAGGTCGGATGAAGTCCTCGTGCGTATGGTGGCCTCAGGGATCTGTCACACCGATATTGCCGTAAAAGACCAGGACGTAAAGCTGCCCCTGCCGATGATCCTCGGTCACGAGGGTGCAGGTATCGTCGAGGCTGTAGGCAGTGGCGTGTCGCACCTGCAAGTTGGCGACCATGTGGTGTTATCAGGTGATTCGTGCGGGGTCTGTAGCAAGTGCCAGCAGGGCAGGACCAGTTACTGCGATGAGTTTGTTGAACGTAACCTCACCGGGTGTCGAGTGGATGGCACGTCGCCGGTGCATGAGCACGATGAGCTGGTGAACGGTCGCTTCTGTGGGCAGTCGTCTTTTGCAACGCACAGTGTCACGCCGGGTCGTTCCGCGATTCGTATTAACCCCGACTATCCCCTGGAACTGATGGGACCGCTCGGCTGCGGACTGACGACTGGCGTTGGTACTGTCATGAATGCACTGCAGCCAAAGCCGGGTCAATCCATCGCGATATTTGGTACTGGCACTGTGGGGCTCGCCGCTATCATGGGTGCGGTTCTTTCCGGTTGCACAAGGATCATCGCGGTTGACCCGGTGGCTTCGAGGCGGGAGATGGCACTCGATATGGGTGCAACCCATGCGCTGGATGCGCTGGATCCCGCGCTCTCCGATGAAATCATAGGGCTTACAGGAGGAGGCGCGGATTTCAGCGTTGAATGTTCCGGTGTGCCGGCGGCTGTTGCAGTTGCGATTGCCTGTCTTGGCAGGCCGGGCATGTGTGCCCAGGTCGGTGCGACGCCGGCAGCGACCATTCATCCTCTGGATATGGATCACCTGGGCTTCGGGCGAGGCATCAAAGGTGTTGTGCTGGGTGATGCGAACCCGCAGACATTTGTGCCTTACCTGAGTGACCTGCATGCGCAGGGCAAACTGCCTTACGACCGGTTTGTGAAGTATTACGACTTTGCAGATATCAACCAGGCGGTGGCTGACAGCAAGAAGAGCGAAGTGATCAAGCCGATCCTGAAGATTGGCTAGGCGTTTGTGACGCCGAGCCCGAGACCGCCATCCACATCCAGGATGGCGCCGGTTGTCCATTCCCCGCGAGCCAGGTAGTCGATAGCTTCCGCGATTTCCTTGCTGGTGCCTATGCGGCCCAGCGCATGGCTGCTGGCGAGTCCGTTAAGGCGCTCCCGCGATTCCTCATCTGTCATTAATCCCGCGCGCTGGTAGATTTCTGTGGGGACGGCGCCGGGCACAACACAGTTGACGCGGATACCGTCTTCGCCGAGTTCTGCCGCGAGCACGCGAGTCAGGGTTTCAAGTGCGCCCTTGGTTGCGGCATAAGCTGAGGCGCCGGGAAAAGCCCTGCGGGTATGAATACTACCGATAAAGATCACGGCGCCACCATTTTTCGATAACGCGGGTTTGCAGAGGCCGGTGAGCAGCATGCCGGCGATGACGTTGGTATCGAAAATCGCTCTGAGGTCCTCTTCCTTGAGTGTATCAACGTTGCCTCGAACCATGTTCCCAGCATTGCTGACTAGCACATCCAGTCGATGGCCGTGGCTGGTGGCGGCTTCGACGATGCGCTGCCTGTCTTCGGCCCTGGTGATATCTGCCTGGACCGCGAGGCAACGTTCTCCCAGATCCTGCGCGAGTTTTTCTATGGGTTCAGGTCGGCGACCGCAAATTGTGACGCGAGCGCCGCGCTCAACATAGTATCGGGCGACACCTTCACCAATACCGGAACCGCCGCCGGTGACCAGAACGGAAAGATTTTCGATTGGTTTCATGACTTCTCTCCCGCTAACCAGCCCGCTGCCTGCTGCAGAAATTTGCTGTGACCTTCGGTTTCAATGGACTGCCTGTCATGGGCGAGAGCGCTGTAAACCGATCTGCCTCGGCCCACGGCCTGGGCCCAGGCGAGGGTTTGCAGGGAGTCGTCTTCTGCGCTGACGGCCTGGAAGAGAGGTGTCGCACCTTCGGCAGGCTGAATGTTGTGATACAGCTCATCCATAACCTGGAACTCGCTTAAGCCAGATGTCGTGGGGTGTCGCTGGTCCAGGTTTACAATCTCCAGGGTCGCAGGTTCCGGATGAAAACTACTGCCCCAGATCCACTTCGCGCCCAGCAGGTTCTGCCACTCGGGCCAGGTATCAAAACAGATAGCCGTGGTGTGCAGGCCGAGAAGCCCGCCGCCGTTTCTTATGTATCCGCTTAGTAACTCCCGGTGGCGCTCACTGATTTCATAAGCCCACTCTTCGCGAAACGGGATGTACTTGTCGTGGTCCAGCATACGCCAGCGAAGGGCGAACAAGGTGACCAGGTCCGGACCGTCACCAATGGCATCCAGTCCCTCGTCAAAATCTGAAAAGATGGTGGACTCAATTCCGCTTTGTGCCAGCACACCAGCGAGGGCTTTTGAGGCATCTTCAAAATCGTGGTTGATGCCGCCGGTCAGTATCAGGTTGTTGATGGCCATCAGTCCCGGGGTAGCTGCGCCAGCAGGGAGTGGACAACACCACCATCGATAACAAGTTCGTGCCCGTTGACGTAACTGCCGGCGTCACTGTCCAGGTAAAGCACCGCGGCGGCAATGTCGTCAGCCGTGCCGAG
>JADHNI010000072.1 GCA_016779585.1 Pseudomonadales bacterium | reverse complement strand
GGCGATGACGAGATCGAACTCGACCTGGGTGGTGATGATGATCTGGAGCTGGATATCGAAGATGACCTGGGTGAACTCAACCTTGACGAGGATGCAGCGTCCAAGCTGGACCTGGCTCGTGCCTATATCGAAATGGGCGACAATGACGGTGCCAGGTCCCTGTTGGAAGAAGTTGTCAGTGAAGGTGACGACCAGCAGGTCAGTGAAGCAAACGAGCTTCTTGGCAAGATAGGATAGTCATTGCCAAGAACGGCTCTGGTTGTCTCATACAATGGCCAGCCGTATCACGGCTGGCAGTCCCAATCCCCCGATATTCCTACAGTGCAGCAGCTCCTGACCCTCGGGGTTTCCCGGGTCGCGAATCAGGACGTTACGCTGTTCTGTGCCGGTCGAACGGATACTGGTGTTCATGCCACCAAACAGGTAGTTCATTTTGATCATGACTACCCGAGGCCCGACAAGGCCTGGGTCATGGGTGTTAACGCTCATCTTCCAGACGAGGTGTCCGTTGAGTGGGCGGGGGAGGTAAGCAGCGGCTTTGATGCCCGGCGCACTGCCAGAGCTCGTAGCTATCTCTACATTGTTCATAACAACCCTGTTCGTTCAGCCTTAATGGCTGCCTTTGTGACCCATGAACGTCGATTCCTTGATGCAGACGCGATGCATGTGGCCGCCCAGTCTCTTCTGGGTGAAAATGATTTCAGTTCTTTCCGGGCCGCCAATTGCCAGTCCAATTCGCCCATGCGCCATGTCTCGGAAGTCAGTGTGAGTCGGTACCGCGATCTGGTCGCGATCAAGATTCAGGCAAATGCATTCCTGCATCACATGGTGCGCAACATTGCTGGTGCACTCATGGATGTTGGTGCCGGAACCCGGCCTGAATCCTGGATTGCTGAACTGATGCAGGTTAAAGACCGGAACCAGGCTGGCATTACCGCCGCACCCAACGGACTTTATCTCGTTGACGTTCTGTATCCGTCTGAATCTGGAATCCCGGAAGGACCGCGACTGCCTCACCTGATGCAGGTATTGCGGTAGCTGTCGGGATTCACGAGGTTTTGCTAAACTCGCCGCCTTTCCGACGACACTCAAAGGTCCGCACGCATGCGCAGGACGCGCGTAAAAATCTGTGGTATCACCAATGCTGAAGATGCGGCGGGTGCAGTTGCGAGCGGCGCGGATGCCCTGGGTTTCAATTTCTTCCCCGGTAGCGTGCGTTTTACCGAGGCCGAGAGTGCACGGGACATTGCTACGGAATTGCCGGCGTTTGTGGCGAAGGTAGCGCTTTTTGTTAACGAGAGCGTGGCAGGTATCGAGTCAATACTGAAAGTCTTCCAACCGGATTTGCTGCAGTTTCATGGCGAGGAAACGCCCGATTTCTGTCAGCAGTTTGGTCTGCCATACATCAAGGCCCTGGCTGCGACTGGTGAACCCGGGTTTGCTGACAGCGTTGCAGCCTATACGGATGCCAGGGGGGTACTCCTGGATACCAGAGCCAATGGCAGCTTCGGCGGCACGGGGGAAACCTTCGACTGGTCACTTGTTCCTGCCCTGTCCATGCCAGTAATCCTTGCCGGCGGACTGAACGCTGGTAATGTACGCGAGGCCATCCGACAGGTCAGCCCTTATGCGGTTGATGTGAGCGGAGGTGTTGAAAAAAGTAAAGGTCAAAAAGACATCGATAAAATGCAGGCGTTTTGCGCCGCGGTTCGCGAGGCGGACCAGGAGGAACTATGACAAACAATTCCGGTGCTGAAGCAGGTATTAATGAAAGCCTGTTTGCTTATCCCGATGAGCGAGGCCACTTCGGTGTCTTTGGCGGTAAATTTGTGTCTGAAACTCTGATGGCTGCTCTGCAGAACCTGGAGGCGGAATACAACCGACTGCGGAAGGACGATGCCTTCCAGGAAGAACTCAAAAGGGATCTTTCGGAGTACGTGGGTCGAGCTTCACCACTTTATTATGCCGAGCGACTCACGCAGGAAGCCGGCGGCGCGCGTATATTCCTGAAGCGCGAGGACCTGAATCATACCGGTGCGCACAAGATCAACAACTGCATCGGCCAGGCGCTGTTGGCGAAGTACATGGGCAAACCCCGCGTCATTGCAGAAACAGGGGCCGGGCAGCACGGCGTGGCATCTGCCACGGTGGCAGCGCGGTTTGGCCTGGAATGCCAGGTATACATGGGTAGCGAAGACATCAAGCGGCAGAGTCTCAATGTCTACCGGATGAAGCTCCTGGGTGCGCAGGTGGTTCCGGTTACATCAGGCAGCAAAACCCTGAAAGACGCGCTCAATGAAGCGATGCGTGACTGGGTCACCAACGTCGATAATACCCACTACATTATCGGCACGGTTGCCGGTCCGCACCCGTACCCCATGCTGGTACGGGATTTCCAGTCAGTGATCGGTGAAGAAACGAAGAGACAGTTTGAGGCACAGCATGGCGGGCTGCCCGATGCTATTGTTGCCTGTGTTGGAGGCGGCTCGAATGCCATGGGTATTTTCTACCCGTTCCTGGAAGACCGCTCGGTACGCCTGATTGGTGTAGAGGCGGCGGGGCTCGGGCTGGAAACCGGTCGTCATGCCGCACCCTTGAGTGAAGGCAGTATCGGCGTACTTCATGGTAATCGTACCTACCTCATGAGCGATGAAGACGGTCAGATCATTGAAACGCACAGCGTCTCTGCCGGCCTGGATTATCCGGGTGTTGGACCGGAGCACTCCTTTCTGAAGGACGTGGATCGTGCAGAATATGTTGCTATTGATGATAACGAAGCGCTGGAAGCCTTCCGTTTGCTGAATCGCGTTGAAGGTATCCTGCCCGCGCTCGAGTCTTCACATGCCGTTGCCTACGGGGTCAAACTGGCAGGGCAGATGTCTGCAGACCAGAGTATTGTCATTAATCTCTCAGGCCGTGGTGACAAGGATATTCCTACCGTGGCACGTATCGACGGCATTTCCATCGAGTAGTATCCAATGGTTCAACTTTCAAAGACGTTATCAGATCTGGCGAGCGACAATAAAAAGGCACTCGTTGCCTATATTGTTGCAGGTGATCCAACTCCCGGGACGACAGTCCCCCTGATGCACACGCTCGTGGACGCCGGAGTGGATGTCATTGAGCTCGGTATGCCGTTCTCGGACCCGGAAGCCGAAGGGCCCGTGATCCAGCTGGCCCATGAAAGGGCGTTGGCGCATCACGTCTCGCTCAGGGACTCCCTGGCGATGGCCTCCGAGTTTCGCCAAACCAACCAGACGACACCCATTGTTCTCATGGGATACCTGAATCCCATTGAATTCATCGGTTATGAGCAGTTCGCGAAAGAAGCCGAAGCTGCCGGTATCAACGGCACCATCATTGTGAACCTGCCCCCGGAAGAATCCGGTGAGATGGATCCGATTCTTGAAGCGCATGGGATCGAGCCCGTGTACCTGCTGGCACCGACAACCACCGATGAGAGAGCAGAGATTGTCTGTCGGGCATCGCGTGGATTCGTTTACTACGTCTCGCTGAAAGGTACTACCGGTGCATCAACTCTCGATATCGATGATGTCGCTGAAAAAATGTCGCGATTCAGGAAGATCAGCACTTTGCCCATTATGGTCGGATTTGGGGTTAAAGATGGCGCAAGCGCCAGGGCTGTCGCTGACGTGGCAGATGGCGCCGTGGTGGGTTCGGCAATCGTCAAGCTGATGGAGCAGTATCGGGATGATCCTGACATGCTGCAGAGCTCGGTCAAGCAGTTTGTCCGTGAACTGCGGGCAGCCATTGACTGAGGTCCGTACTTGATCGAGGAATGCCCAGGGTCCGCTGCTGGCCTTGACCGTTGGCTTGACTATATTGGCAGCGTTCACCCTGTGGGCTGGGACCTGGGTCTTCAGCGTGTTGCCGAGGTCGGTACCCGGCTTGAACTACTGCATCCTGCGGGAACGGTGATCCTCGTTGCCGGGACGAATGGCAAGGGGTCAACCTGTGAGTACCTGGAACAGTTTGCTCTCAGCAATAACCTCAGTGTGGGTAAAGCAACGTCTCCACATCTTTCCCGTTTCAATGAGCGAATAGCGGTGGATGGCACCCCGGCCAGTGATGCTGACATTGTTGAGGCGTTCCTTGAGATAGAGTGCGCCCGAGGCGACATTACGCTGACCTATTTTGAGTTCGCGACCCTTGCTTCTCTCATTGTTTTTAGGAACCGACAGCTGGACGTGGCTATTCTGGAGATTGGCCTTGGCGGGCGCCTCGATGCAATGAATATCGTCGAACCTGATTTAGGCATTATTACGGCCATTGCCCTGGACCACCAGGATTACCTTGGCGATAACCGGGATGACATTGCCCGGGAGAAAGCGGGCATCATGCGCAAAGGGGTCACCTGTCTGGTCTCTGACCGGAATCCACCAGCATCTATAGCTGCCTGTGCCAGGGAAACGGGAGCGAAACTCAGCCTGATCGGTCGCGATTTTGATCTTACACCGGGAATAAGCCCCGCACTGCCAAGGGACAGCTTTGCGGTGGCTGCAGAAGCAGCGCGGTTCCTCGGTTGGGAGACAGAGCAGGCAGCGAAAATTGCCAGTGAAACCCGGCTTGCCGGGCGGCGTTCCTGGATGCGTGCTCACTGTGATGTCTTGCTGGATGTTGCCCATAACCCCGCGGCGGCCGTCTCCCTGGCGGACTATGTGTCAGGCCTTGAAGGCTATGACGCCATCCATGCAGTGGTAGGCATGTATGCCGACAAGGACATAGAAGCCGTGACCTCGGCCCTGGCACCGTGGATCAAGACCTGGCACCTGTGCGCCAGCGACGAGCCCAGGGCTGCCGCACCAGATATCCTGAAGAGGCGTTTGTCGGTTGATCAATCGGGAAATGTTTCGACCTATGTTAAGATTAAAGACGCGTTTGCAGGTGCAGCCTCAAACGCGGGGAAGCGGGACCTGATACTCGTATTTGGCTCATTTCCCGTGGTCGGTGCCTGCCTTGAGCTGTTAACTGGGCTCAGGCTGCAGCAGTAACTATTTCGTAGACAGACAGATAAAAGCCGGACTCATTGGACGCCAAACTCAAACAACGCCTCACCGGTGCTGTCATACTGACGTGTCTCGCAATCATCCTGCTACCGTTACTTCTTGACGGTACGGAAGAAGAACGCGCCCGTGTAATTTCCGATGTTCCTGAACCACCGCGAATTGAGCTGAGTGATATTACGGTTCAGGATATTGAGCGACAGATTGAACAAATGGAGAAGGCCAGCGAGGCAAGGCTGCCCAGGGAGGTGGTCGATGAAACCGACTATGAGGCTTCGCCGGATTTTATTCTCGACAAGAACAATCTGCCAGTGAACTGGAGTCTGCAACTCGGCAGTTTCCAGAATGAAGAGAATGCAACGCGCTTGAGAGCGCAATTGCGAGCACAGAACTATCGTTCCTACATACTGCATGCCAAAACCAGTGATGGTGAAATTTACCGGGTCTTTGTCGGACCATCGAGTAGCAAGGAAGCCCTGGCGAAAATGAATGCGGAGATAGAACAGAAGCTGAAGCTCAAGGGCAGAATAGTCCGATACAGGATTGAAGAGGACAGGGAGCAGCTGGGCGGCTGATGGCGACGGTAGACTGGATCATTGTTGGTGTCCTGGCGGTGTCCACACTGATCAGTCTGCGGCGTGGTTTCGTCAAAGAGGCGCTGTCTCTGCTGACGTGGGTTGCTGCCATTCTGGTGGCCCGCCTGTTTGCCTCCCAGTTTGCGTTTGTGCTGGCGCCCTATATTGAAACCGAGTCACTGCAGCTCGGAGCGGCATATCTCATATTGTTCATCGTGACGCTGATGGTGGGCGGCATGGTGAACTACATGGTGAGTGAGCTGGTTAAGGTGACAGGCCTCTCGGGTCTTGACCGTTTGCTTGGCATGGCATTCGGCTTCGTGCGCGGTGGCATTATTGTCCTGGTGTTTGTAGCGATCCTGCACTATGTGTTGCCTGTGCAGGAGGACAACTGGTACCAGCAATCAAGACTTATCCCTGAAGTCGTGGTACTTATTGAACAACTGGGACCTGTGATCTGGGAACAGGGTGAACTGCTGATGCAGGAGCCTGCACAGCAAACTTGATGGAGGAACTATGTGCGGCATTGCTGGCATGGTTGGCAGAAACGAGGTTGGTTACGATCTTTACGATGCTTTAACGCTGTTGCAGCATCGCGGGCAGGATGCGGCCGGTATGGTGACCTGCGATGGGGACCGACTGAATCTGCGTAAACACAACGGTCTCGTTCGGGACGTCTTCAGGCAGCACCACATGGATATGCTCAAAGGCAACATGGGTATTGCCCATGTTCGCTATCCCACGGCAGGTACCTCGAGTTCTGCCGAGGCACAACCCATGTATGTCAATTCACCATTTGGAATCTGCCTGGCTCACAATGGTAATCTTACCAATGCTGACGAGCTGAATGAGGCGTTGTTTCGCGCAGATCGACGCCATATCAATACAAACTCGGATTCCGAAGTGCTGCTGAATGTCTTCGCTCATGAACTGCAGGCCGTATCATCGCTGCGTACTTCTGCCGATGAAATCTTCGAAGCCGTCCGACGTCTCCACGAGAGGGCAGTTGGTGCCTACGCTGCTGTCGCCCTGATTACTGGATACGGCATCCTGGGATTTCGTGATCCTCATGGGATCAGACCGCTCATCTACGGAAAACGCAGCACACCTGATGGCGATGAATACATGATGGCTTCGGAGTCCGTTGTGCTGAGCGTACTCGGCTTCGAAGTTGTTGCGGATGTTAAGCCCGGTGAGGCCGTGTATATCGAAAGCAATGGTCGCGTCCACAAGCAGCAGTGTGCACCCAGGAAAGAATACAGTCCCTGTATCTTCGAATATGTCTATCTGGCCAGACCGGATTCGGTGATTGATAACGTCTCCGTGTACAAAGCTCGATTGAAGATGGGTGAGAAACTGGCGGACAAGATCAAGGAAACCTATCCTGACAACGACATTGACGTTGTTATCCCGATTCCCGATACCAGTTGTACGGCTGCTTTGCCGATGGCGCACAGGCTCGATGTAAAATACCGCGAAGGTCTCGTAAAGAACCGCTACATTGGGCGAACCTTCATCATGCCGGGGCAGGCCGAACGCAAGAAGTCCGTTCGTCGCAAACTGAGCCCCGTGGAACTGGAGTTCAAGGGGAAAAACGTTCTTCTCGTGGATGACTCCATCGTTCGGGGCACAACCTCCAGACAGATCGTTCAGATGGCCAGGGAAGCCGGTGCCAACAAGGTGTACCTGGCATCAGCAGCACCCCCGGTGCGTTTCCCCAACGTTTATGGCATCGATATGCCGGCTGCATCAGAGTTCGTGGCTCACAACCTCTCGGTAGATGAAATTGCCAGGTACATTGGCGCTGACTGGTTGCTTTACCAGGACCTTGATGATCTGAAGGCCTGCACCATGGGTATCAATGATGAAATTGATCGCTTTGACTGTTCTATCTTTGATGGCGACTATGTCACGGGTGGTGTTGATGAGCAGTATCTCAATCGCATTGAGATGCTGCGCAATGATTCAGCCAAATCCCTGGATTCGAACAATGCTGAGGTCATAGAGCTGCATAACCAGGGCTGACGCCTCGAGAAGGAACGACATGAGACAGATTATCCAGAGAACAGTAGACCAGGTCGGGTCGGTTGTTCTTGGCAAAGAAACCCAGATCAAGCTGGCCATTGCGTGCCTGTTGTCTGAAGGGCATCTGCTGATTGAGGACATGCCGGGTATGGGTAAAACCACGCTCGCGCATGCGCTGGCGAAGGTGTTCAACCTGTCCTACAACCGTATTCAGTTCACCAGCGACATTCTTCCGGCAGATATCATCGGTGCGCCTATTTTCGACAAGGATCAGGGCACTTTCGTGTTTCACGAGGGTCCGATCTTCAACCAGCTGATCCTGGCGGATGAAATCAATCGCACCACACCGAAAAGCCAGAGTGCATTGCTCCAGGCCATGGAAGAGCGACAGGTGACGGTTGAAGGTGAGGCGCGTACGCTGCCGGAACCTTTTTTCGTGATTGCGACGCAGAATCCGAGCAACCAGGCCGGTACTTTTCCCTTGCCTGAGTCACAGCTGGACCGTTTCCTGATGCGTATTGAGCTGGGTTACCCCGACCCGATTGCAGAGCGTATTCTGCTGCAGGACCAGGACCGCCGTGTGCTGATCGGCACCCTGGAAACTGCGATCAACCTGCTTGAGCTAAAAGAGCTGCAACAGGCGTGCAAGGGGGTCAAGGTCAGTGAAGCCTTGCTGGATTACATCCAGCGCATCATTGCTTATACCCGTGAAACTGCCGAGTTTACCCACGGATTATCCCCGAGGGGAGCCATGGCACTACTGGCCAGCGCCAAGAGCTGGGCATTTATGCACGACCGTGAATTTGTTGTGCCTGAAGATGTCCAGGCAGTTTTGCCATCCGTGGTAGAACATCGCCTGCGAGAAGCGTCTGACTTTTGGGATCACGTGGGCACTGCGCTTGCCCAGCGACTTCTCAACAACGTTGATGTCATAGGCTGATCATGTCCAGCGCTGCAACAGACAGCGATGCCAGTCCCGAAAGCGTTATTGCACAAAAGGCGTTCGGCGACTCTGGCCGGAGTGAGCGCTTCAATCGCTGGCTCAACCGGCGGATGCCACCCGCCAATTCCATCACCCTGAACCAACGGAAGATTTTCATCCTGCCAACGCGCCAGGGTTTGATCTTTGCGCTACTGGTCTGCGCCATGGTGATGGCCGGTATTAACTACCAGAACTCCCTGGTGTTTGCGCTGGCGTTTCTGCTGGCCAGTCTGTTTATGGTGGCGATGCTCCACACCTATCGGAATCTGTCAGGCCTGTCACTGGTAGCCGGAAGTACCCGCCCGGCATTTGCCGGTGAAGAGGCTGAGTTTACGATTGTACTGAAAAGGCTCGGTGACCGAACTTACGAGTCGCTTCAGCTTGGCTGGAACCCGAACCTGATGGCAAATGCCAACCTGGTGAAGGAAGAAGAGGCGCGGGTTCGCCTGTTTGTCAAAGCAAAGCGCCGGGGGCGTTACAATCCTGGTCGCTTCCTGTTGCAGACCCTTTATCCGCTCGGGTTGTTCAGGGCCTGGTCCTGGATAGACCTGGATATGCACACCCTGGTTTACCCGAGCCCCATTGCCGGTGGCGAGATCCCCTCGACGACTGCCACCAGCCAGGAAGAGGGTGAACTGATCCTGCGAGATGGTGCCGAGGACTTTTATGGTCTGCGGGAATACCAGCCAGGTGATGCCATCCGCCACATTGCCTGGCGGGCCTACGCACGCTCAGAAACGCTGATGACGAAGCAGTTCGCTGCCTACGCTGATAGAAGGGTCTGGCTTGAATGGGATCACTTCCCGGGTATGGACCGGGAGAGCCGCCTTTCCAGGCTGTGTTACTGGGTTCTCCAGCTCAACAGCCGCAACGATGAATACGGGCTCCGTCTGCCGGGCCTTGAAATCCAGCCGGGTCGAGGTGAAGCCCACAGAGATGGAGTGCTCAAGGCACTCGCACTGTTTGAGATCGATTGATGTACCAGATACCCAGGAATGCGCTTGCCCTGATGCTGGTCTCGATTGCCCTGGTGATCCTGTCCCATGTGATGAGGTTGCCGATCTGGGTCACCCTGATGTGTATTGGCTGCTGTGCCTGGCGGGTCATGGTGTTCCATGGGCGCTGGTCTTTCCCTGGTCGATGGGTCAAGGCGTTCTTTGTGTTCGGCTCGTTTCTCGGTGTCGGTTTTGGTTATGGCACCTTGCTGGGCCTCGAACCCTGGGTAGGAATGCTGGTCATTGCGCTCGTGCTCAAGCTGCTCGAGATGCATCGCAAGCAGGATGCGTACACCGTGGTGGTGCTGGCGTATTTTGTTGCCCTGACCGAGTTCCTGTTCGAGCAATCCATCCCTTACACGATCTATATGTACGTGACAATCACGGTGATTACTTCCGCGCTGATTGGCCTGAACCAGGCAGAAGTTTCACCCAAGGCGGCGTTTATCAAAGCCTCGGTGATGCTCGCCCAGGCCATCCCGATGATGATCCTGCTGTTTGTGTTGTTTCCGCGGATCGGGCCACTCTGGACGGTACCCGTGCAGAGCAACGTTGCCAAAACCGGCGTGACGGACTCCATGTCGCCGGGAAACATTGCAGAGCTGGTGCAGTCCGATGCACTCGCATTTCGGGCAACATTTGAAGGCGAGGTGCCAGCTTACAGCCAGTTGTACTGGCGGGGGCTCGTGCTCTCCTATTTCAACAAGGGACACCAGTCGTGGACCCAGGAACGTCCCGGACTTTATGGCCGGACACTCCAGGGAAAAAATGATGTCGCCGCCTGGAAAGACAACATGGAGTACCTGGGAGACCCGGTAAAATACAGCGTCATCATGGAACCCACGAACCAGAATTGGGTCTTCTCCCTGACCCTGCCTGAGATGACCGAGCAGGAGCGACTGGGTTTGGTGCGCGATTTCAGGTTTTATTCGTTCCAGGAAATCCGGGCACGGTTCCAGTACGAATTGACCTCCTACCTGGACTACCGGACTGATGTGGAACTGACGGATTTCTGGCGGCATCGATACACACTGCTGCCGGAAGATGACAACCCGCGTACCAGGGCGCTGGGAGAAACGCTTCGCGCTGACAGCATCAGCGATGATGATTATCTCTCGCAGGTGCTGCGTCACTTCATGGCTGAAGGATTTGCCTACACGCTGAAACCGCCAATGCTCGAGGGCAACACCATCGACCAGTTTCTCTTTGAAACAAAGCGGGGATTCTGTGAACACTTTGCCGGGAGCTTTGTTTACCTGATGCGTGCCGGCGGTGTGCCCGCGAGGGTCGTTGTCGGATACCAGGGCGGCGAGTTCAACCGACGAGGAAACTATGTTGCGGTACGCCAGTTTGACGCACATGCCTGGGCAGAGGTGTGGATGGAAGGCCAGGGCTGGATCAGGGTCGACCCGACCGCCGTTGTTGCTCCACAGAGAATCCAGGAAGGTCTTGAATTTGCTGTGGAAGGTGAAGAGTTCCTGGCTGACGTCGGCCTCTCACCGATGAAGTTTCGCTCCACCCTCTGGATCACCGAGCTTCGCCTTCAGTTCAGCGCCCTGAACCATTACTGGGATGCCTGGGTTGTCGGTTATTCACCGACGATGCAGATGGAACTGCTGAATCGATATCTCGGCAAAATCGATCGCAAAACCATGGGCATGTACCTGCTGGGTGGCTTCTTCACGATCTTTGCATTGGTTGCCCTGTTCCTGCTGATGAAGCGAAGCAGCCGGAAACTGGCGCCGGTGGAAAAGGAATATCTCAGGTATTGCCAATATCTTGCGGGGCAGGGGCTTGCGAGAGCGGTAGGGGAAGGCCCGATTGATTACGGGCGACGTGTGGCGAGTGCCAGACCGGACCTGGCCCCGGGTATCAATGCCGTGACCAACGCATACGTGCGGCTGAACTTTGCGGAAGACCGCCCCGGGGAGCCGGAGCTCCTCAGGAAGGCTTATCGCAACCTGCGAATCAGGTCGTTTGCCTGATTCGCAGGTCCAACACACAGGCTCCGATTCTATCCGGCAGCTACGATGTTAACTGCAGGAATGGTGGCCGTTGCCGCGGACTTCTGGAAAGACTCGATTTCATGGAAATTGAGGTAACGGTAGATTTCGTCAGCCATCGTATCCAGGTCTTTTGCGTATTCCAGGTATTCCTCAGGACTCGGCAGTTTTCCCAGAATACTGGCAACCGCCGCCAGTTCCGCTGAAGCCAGATAAACATCTGCGCCATCACCAAGTCGATTGGGGAAGTTTCGGGTTGAGGTTGAAACACAGGTAGTGTTCGGTGCGACCCGTGCCTGGTTACCCATGCACAGTGAACATCCCGGCATTTCGGTGCGTGCACCGGCCTGGGCAAAGACGTTGTATACACCTTCTTCCATCAGCTGGTGTTCGTCCATTTTTGTTGGTGGAGAAATCCACAGACGAGTCGGGATGGATTTTGCCTGGCTCAGCATGCGAGCAGCAGCCCGAAAGTGACCGATGTTGGTCATACAGGAGCCGATGAACACTTCATCAATTTTGTCTCCGGCAACCTCGGACAGCGGCTTGACGTCGTCCGGATCGTTCGGGCAGGCGAGCAGCGGCTCCTTGATTTCATTGAGGTCGATTTCAATGATCTCGGCGTACTCGGCGTTGGCATCCGGTTCCATGAGCTCCGGATTCTCGAGCCAGGCTTCCATCGCCTCAATTCGACGGGCGATGGTTCGCGCATCGCCATAACCTTCGCTGATCATCCACTTGAGTAGGGTTACATTGGAGCTGAGGTACTCAATGATCGGCTCCTTGCTAAGGCGGATCGTACAACCGCCAGCTGAGCGTTCCGCTGATGCGTCACTGATTTCGAATGCCTGTTCCACCTTCAGGTTGGGCAGGCCTTCAATCTCGAGGATACGTCCGGAGAAGATGTTCTTCTTGCCTTCTTTCGCTACTGTCAGCAGTCCTCTCTGGATCGCGGCGTAAGGAATAGCGTTGACCAGGTCACGCAGGGTAATACCGGGCTGCATTTCGCCTTTAAAACGTACCAGGACAGATTCAGGCATATCCAGCGGCATCACGCCGATAGCAGATGCAAAAGCAACAAGCCCGGAGCCAGCCGGGAAACTGATGCCGATGGGGAAGCGGGTATGTGAGTCACCACCGGTGCCAACCGTGTCTGGCAGCAGCATTCGGTTCAGCCAGGAGTGAATAATGCCGTCTCCGGGGCGCAGGGCAACACCGCCTCGTGTCTGGATAAAGTCCGGCAGCGTGTGTTGCGTGTCGATATCCACGGGTTTTGGGTAAGCCGCGGTGTGACAGAAAGACTGCATGACGAGATCAGCTGAGAAGCCAAGGCATGCCAGCTCTTTCAGTTCGTCTCTGGTCATTGGACCTGTCGTGTCCTGGGAGCCGACTGTGGTCATCTTCGGCTCACAATAGGTGCCAGGGCGAACGCCTTCGACGCCGCAGGCTTTACCGACAATTTTCTGCGCAAGGGTGAACCCGGCGCTGGAGTCTTCTGCGGGGGTCGGCTTGCGGAACGTATCAGTCGTGCCAAGGCCCAGGGCCTCGCGGGCTCTTTCGGTGAGGCCGCGGCCGATGATCAGCGGAATCCGACCGCCGGCGCGAACTTCATCCAGTAATACGGGTGTGGACAGCTCAAACTCCGAGATGGTCTCGCCGGCTTCGTTGGTGATTTTGCCGTCATAGGGATGAATGGTGATGACATCACCCATGTTCATCCTGGAGACGTCACACTCGATGGGCAGTGCGCCTGCGTCTTCCATGGTGTTAAAGAAGATGGGAGCGATCTTGCCACCGAGGCACACACCACCGTCACGTTTGTTCGGAATAAATGGAATATCGTCACCCATGTGCCAGAGCACGGAGTTGGTGGCTGACTTGCGTGATGAACCGGTACCGACCACATCACCCACATAGGCTAGCGGGTGGCCTTTTTTCTTCAGCTCTTCAATGGTTTCGAGCGGGTTTTCCATGCGCTTGATCAGCATGGCTTTCGCGTGCAGTGGAATATCAGGACGACTCCAGGCATCGCCGGCAGGCGAGAGGTCATCGGTATTGGTTTCGCCTTCCACCATGAACACGGTGACCGTGATTTCCCTTGGGACTACCGGCTTGTTGGTGAACCATTCAGCGTCAGCCCAGGACTGCAGGACCGCCTTGGCATGCTCGTTAGTCTTGGATTTCTCAACGACGTCGTGGAAAGCATCAAACATGAGTAGTGTCTTTGACAGGCCGGCTGCCGCGGTTTCGGCAACGGCGTCGTTGTCGAGCAGGCTGATCAGTGACTCAATGTTGTAGCCACCCAGCATCGTGCCAAGAAGCTCAGTGGCAC
Organism: Pseudomonadales bacterium; assembly: GCA_016779585.1. Lineage (GTDB taxonomy): Bacteria > Pseudomonadota > Gammaproteobacteria > Pseudomonadales > Azotimanducaceae > UBA9659. The sequence continues at coordinate 2,483 of JADHNI010000072.1, read as the reverse complement.
GATTGGCATCGATCAGTGGAGATGTTGCTTCGCCGTTAGCAAGAGCGGTCAGGAAAGCAGCTTTGACATAAGCCGCATCATCCACACCAGCCGGAACACGATTCTCCAGCAGATCAACGATGAATTCTTCTTCGCCTGCTGGCGGGTTCTTGATCAGTTCAACGAGTTCGTTGACCTGCTCTGCGTTCAGGGGTTTGGGCACCACGCCTTCCGCGGCGCGTTCCTCTACGTGTTGTCGATAGGCTTCAAGCACAACCTGTTCCTCACTGTATAATGACGGGCACCTGCTGGCGGTTTTCGCCGTCGGCGTTCGTCCGGTTTCAAAAGGGTGGCAAGTTTACTGGAACCGGCTCCTAAAGTTAAGTCGCTTGATGCCGTAAGACTATGAATGTGAACAGTTTTTTGCGTTGCCAGACGCCCGATTCATGGCTCGAAAAAGCCGTGTCAGAACTCCCGATTTTGCTGATCGATCACGCCAATTGTGAGAAGAAAGCCGCGTCGACCGCATTAAACCTGATGTACAGGCACGTTGATCAGACAGAGATGATCCTGCGGCTGTCAAAACTTGCCAGGGAAGAACTGCGTCACTTTGAGCAGGTGGTCGCTATCCTGAAAGAACGGAATATATCGTATGCCCAGATTTCCTCGGCGCGCTACGCTGGAGAACTTCGAAAAACCGTGCGCAGCCACGAACCAGCCAGGTTGATTGACATCCTGATTGTCAGTGCAATTGTTGAAGCCAGGAGTTGCGAGCGGTTTTCCAGGCTGATTGATGTGCTTGATGAGGAGCTGTCGGGGTTTTATGCATCGCTTCTCAAATCAGAAGCCCGCCACTTCAAGGTGTACCTCCAGCTCGCAGAGCAGATCTCTGAAGGGGCGGATATCCAGGATCGAATCGATCATTTCCTCGCAGAGGATGAAAGGCTGATCACCTCACCGGATCCCGAGTTCCGCTTTCACAGCGGCAGCCCTCAAAATTGATAATGCCGCAGGTCGACCTCGCTGCCATCGGCAACGAGGTACTTCATGGATGTATGCCAGTCGCCCAGGACATATCGACGCCCTGATTGTTCACCCAGGTCCACTTCATGCACATCAGGTCGATGCGTATGGCCATGGATGAACAGGAAGACCCCTGCGTCATTCATGGCGCTGACAACCTCAGAAGGCGTTACATCCATGATGTCCTCGGCCGTTTCCCGCGTGTGGGCCTTGCTCTCACCGCGAATCTGTCGGGCTATCGTTGCTCTTTCTTCAAGGGGTTTCTGCAGGAAGTCAGCCTGGAAAGCGGGTGACCGCAGGAGTTGCCTCGCTTTCATGTATTCCGCGTCCAGACTGCACAGGCTGTCCCCGTGCATCAGCAGGGCAGGGGTGCCATCAAGATCAACAATACTGGGATCTCCCAGCAATTCGGCACCAGACTGCTTACAGAACGTTTCGCCGATCAGGAAATCCCGGTTGCCGTGCATCAGGTATACCTTGCAGGGCAGGGCCGCGAGGTCAGCGGCAATCCCCCGGTTAAAGGCGGAATCGTCGTCGTCACCCAGCCAGACCTCGAAAAAGTCGCCGAGAATATAGAGTTCGTCGATATCCTGGCAGTGGTTCTCGAGGAAGGCCTCAAATGCGCTGGTCAGGTCTTCTCGCTGCGGGTCAAGGTGCAGGTCAGAGATAAAAATTCGTTTCATACTTGGGAGTCTGTCTAAGCTATTGCTTTATTTGAAAAAAATGGCCGTTTTCTTGTTTGACTGTGTAGGGCCTCATTAGTAGAATGCGCCCCTTTCCAGCGACGGGCTCCGTTCTGTCACTGGCTATTATATTCGGGGTATAGCGCAGTCTGGTAGCGCGCCTGCTTTGGGAGCAGGATGTCGGGAGTTCGAATCTCTCTACCCCGACCAAATTCCTATTAGGTGATGTCAGGAAGGGTTTGAGAGCGCCCGTAGCTCAACTGGATAGAGCATCGGCCTTCTAAGCCGAGGGTTGAAGGTTCGAGTCCTTCCGGGCGCGCCACCTGAATGGAAATAGAGCAATGGTGGGCGTAGCTCAGTTGGTAGAGCTCCGGATTGTGATTCCGGCGGTCGTGGGTTCAAACCCCATCGTCCACCCCAGTTCTTGTCGGTAACCCGGTGCCAGAATGACAGAGGCCCGACAGGCGACCCGCACACTGACCCCAAGTTTTGCGACCAGTCGTTTGGCCATCTCTTTGCGGTGAGATGGTTACAATGGCCTTACCACTTTCCCTCAAGTGCTTCCTTCCGAATCTCGGCAATCAGTCTCTCTTCGGCGTACATCTTTTTAAGACGCTTGTTCTCTTCTTCAAGCTCTTTCAGCCGCTTTACCATTGATGCGTCCATGCCACCGAACTTCGATCGCCACTTATAAAAGCTGGCACTGCTCATACCGTGCTTGCGGCACAGCTCTGGAACCGGCACACCGGCTTCGGCTTCCTTGAGAATGGCAATGATCTGGTTGTCGCTGAATCTTGG
>JADHNI010000071.1 GCA_016779585.1 Pseudomonadales bacterium | reverse complement strand
CGCTGGCACTTGGGAAGTCATATTCAGCGACGCGAAAATGGATAACCTGAGGGTAAACAAGATAATCGAAATCTCGCCGACTGAAGTCCTGGTCAGCTCCGAGCGTGCCGGCATCCAGAAGCTCGATTTATCAGGTCTCGACAACGGTGTGGTTGATGCTTATCGCTACGGCCAGGAAGACGGCTTGCTGGCTACAGACCCGGCCGGCAGATCTGTGATAAGCCAGGTTAATGGCCAGATCATAGCTTCCACGGATAATGGATTTTTCGTCTTCGATTACAATGCGTTTTCTCCCACTGCCATGGATGGGTTGGCCGACCTGGTGCCACCGGGCACAGTGCTGGATTTTGTCGAGCAGGGCGAAACCTGGGCCTACACTTACAACCGCCTGTTCAAGAAAAATGGTGCCTGGTACGAAGAGGATGTTGCACGACTCAGTGAGGGCGGGTTCGAAACCGTGAGTTACCTGGGTGACCAGCTTGTGGTCGGCGGCCTCGGCAACATCCTGGTGTTCGACAACAAGGGGGAAAGACCCGAACCTGCCGCTCCACCTGTAACATTGTCTTTGGTGGCACGTTACTCCGGCGATCTGGAGCCCCAGTTGCTCCCCCTTGACGATGTTGAATTCAGCACCAAAGACAGGTTAACACTCAAGTATGCGGTTGCAGACTTCTACGACCCGAACCAGGTCAGGTACAGAACAAGGCTCGAGCCGAACGAGACCCAGTTCTCTGACTGGTCCAGCAGCAGCGAACAGAGCCTGGTCGCCCTGGCACCGGGTGAATACACCTTCAGGGTTGAAGCGAAGGACAGCCTGAACCAGGTTTCTCGTCTTGCAGTTCCCATCACAGTAGCTCCGCAGTGGTTCGAGACTCACTGGTTTCGGATCACGGTTGCCATAACAGTTTTCGCCGCACTCTATTTCCTGGGTACCTACGCCATGCGGCGGCGCAGCAGGTTACTTGCTCTCGAACGAGACCGGCTCGAGACCATGGTGTCAGAGCGAACAAGGGCACTGGAATCCGCCAACAAGCAGTTAGACCAGATGGCGCATCTGGACGGACTGACCCAGATTCCTAATCGACGGCGCCTGGACAGCTACCTGGATGACGTCTGGCGACAATGTGTTGATCGTAACAGGATGATGGCAATCGCAATCATCGATGTGGATGACTTCAAAAAATATAACGACACACATGGTCACCAGGCGGGAGATGAGCTACTCGTCAGTCTCGCACAGACGCTATCAGCTAACCTTCGTCGAGCCGAGGACCTGGTCGCACGCTACGGCGGCGAAGATTTCCTGGTGGTGCTGCCAGGCGCAGAGGAATCAACCGCGAAGCAGGTGATAGAGGAAATGCGCAGGCAGGTGGAGACGAGCGATCTGGGAGTTACCGTATCAGCAGGCATACACGCCAACACACCACACAATGCAATGCCACTGGAACAAATGATCTCCACTGCAGATCGGGCCCTCTATCAATCAAAATCCGAGGGCAGAAACAGGGTTACTGTCTTGAGTTAGCCTTCAGTTCATGCGGTAGAGTTCCGGTTCCGCCTCATGCATGCGAACCCAGTACTCCAGGTTGCTGAACGGCGAATTGTTCACGACCCGTCCCTCTGAATTCTTGTACCAGCTTTCCACACCCGGGTGACCCCAGGCCAGGTTGCGGCTGATTTCCTGAACTTCATTGTTGTAGGTATCACAAGCTTCCTGGGGAATCTCGAGCCTGGAAGCGTCCTTGTTCAGCATGAGCTCCAGGCACTGCATCACGTAATGCACCTGTACCTCGGTGTTGTAGATAATGCTGCCGCCGTGGACGATATTGGTGTTTGGTCCGTACAAGCAAAACAGGTTCGGGTAGTCAGGCACCAGCATGCCCTTGTAGGCTTCAGGTGACTCACCCCAGCGTGAATCCAGGGATTCTCCTGACTCACCGACGACTTCCATCGGCCACAGGAACCTGTTGGTATTGAAGCCGGTTGCAAAAATCACCACATCGAACTCGTGGCTTGTGCCGTCTTCTGTCTCGATGCCCGTTTCCGTGAATCGAACGATGGGGCTGTCCACGAGGGAGACATCCTCTCTCGCTATGGTGCCATACCAGTTATTGTCAATAATGACTCGCTTACCAAACGGCGGGAAGTCAGGCACACATTTCGCCATCAGTTCCTGGCGATCACCCAGTTGATCACTCATGTAAGCGATCAGGGCCTGGCGCACGCCGTCGTTGGTTTCATTCATGGCGTGTTTCTTATCCTGCCACTCGGGGTCACCGGGCACAGCATCCCAGTTGCGATCCATAAAGCCGAAGATCATGCGTGCCCGATGCCACTCGGCATAACGCGGCAGGCAGTTCAGAGCCCACTTAATGCCTTCTTCCACCGGGCGATAGTAATCCCGGTTCGGTGAAATCCAGTGTGGTGAACGCTGGAACACCGTCAGGTGTTCTGCCCTGTCCGCCGTTTTGGGTACCAGTTGCACCGCGCTGCAGCCGGTGCCGATCACCGCAACCCGCTTACCTTCAAGGTCTACATCATGCTCCCAGCGGGCCGAGTGGAAAGCCCTGCCGTTAAAACACTCGAGGCCTTCAAACTCGGGAATCACTGGTCGATTCAACTGACCCACCGCGCTGACCACTACATTTGCCTGAAGGGTCTGCTCTTCACCGCCGTCTTCAACATATGTCACGGTCCAGAGATTGCTAGACTGGTCAAACTGCATACTCCGGACTTCAGCCTTGAGCCTGATGTTGTCCCGGATCCCGAATTCATCTGTGCAGTGCTCGAAATATTGGTAGAGCTCATCACGCTTGGAGAAATAACCCGTCCAGTTCGCGTTGCGCGCGAAAGAAAATGAGTAGAAGTGATTCGGGGTATCGACCCCGCAATCCGGATAGGTATTTTCGTACCAGGTGCCACCCACCGCATCGTTTTTCTCGAGAACCGTATAGGAGATACCCGCCTTATTCAGCTTCGCTGCGGTACAGATACCTGACATGCCTGCACCAACCACGACAACATGGAAGTCATCTTTAACACCCGCCTTCTCAATTCCGGGCAACCAGTCCTGGTCTCGATCTACGAAGTTCGTTTCCTCGAGCAGCATGGCACTGAAGTTGTCGTCCACGGGCTCAGCTGTTGAAAACTCCATCATGGTCTTCAGTCTTTGCAGATCCGGGACAGGCGGCATTTCAGCCCCTTCGTCCCGCAGCTTAATCGCCAGTTCCAACGCCGCCTGCCTGATCTCCTGCGCAATCTCTTCGCTGTAACCACCGCTGTCATCCGGGAAAAGTTCACCTTCCGGGGTATGAATAGGCTCAGGCTTGTAACGTTCCGTCAGCCACCGGTCATCACCGGCAAATTCAGTCAGGACCATGAGCAGGGTTGGCAGGTTTACGTCGAGCAGCGCTGCCTTAATCTCTTCATCGGTGGCAGTAATGTCCATCATCGTCATAGTTTTTCTCGTTATCGAATTCCGGATTACCTGGGAATACTGGTTCCCGCGGCATTATGGCTGACCACATTTTGCGTGACCTGGGGATACAGCTCACGAAACAGTGACAGCATGTTCATGGTTGACCTTCGATCTGCATCTTCAGCCAGGTGTCCAGGCGGCCCGATGGTCGGAGGAAGCGCAAAGCCGTGCGGGGTTCTGGCATAGTCATGGAAAACCCACTGAACCCCTGCATCATCCATTTCCTGGTAAAACTTCTGACGACTTTCGTCCGGCACCAGGTGATCATCTTTACCATTCTCGATCACCACAACGGTTTCTGTGTTGTAGTTGTTCTCGCACCGTTTTAAAGGCGGTCTGGTTACACCCCATGCATCCGGGCTGTTGTCTTCCCCCGTCTGGAGCAGGCCATGAAAAGACACAACTCCCGCAAAGTCGAGACCACCTCGAACCGCCTCCAGGACAGCCACACCGCCGAAGCAATAACCAATTGCTGAGGCCGCGACACCGCTGTCTACGGAATCGTGTGCAAGGCCAGCGGATAACCATTCCTGCAGAAGCGCCCTGAAAAACTCATGGTCGTGGTCGCAGGCGACCATACCTTCAAAACACTTTTTCTGGAACGCCGCAACCTCATCCGGTCGATTCTGGAAATCTTCCGGCCACTCACGTTCATCGGCAGGCACCAGCTCACCATACATATCCACGGCGAGACCAACGTAACCGAGTCGAGCAAGATACTCGGCCACGTCCACATCAAAGAACTTCAGCCCCTGGTAATTGTGAATGACAAGAACGAGTGGTCTTGGACCATCAGCTGCAGGCGGAGCAACCAGGTGCCCGACGTATCGGGTGCCGCGGAAATTGAAACTTAACTGGTCTTTCTGGAGGTCGGGCGCTGGCGGCCATTGATCAATAGGCATGTCTACTCGCGGACCACACTTTCTATACAGTGGACGAGTTGCTCAATTGAAAAAGGCTTCTGCAGGAACACCCAGGTCTTGTCCTCCGGACTGTCACCATCCCCAACACCATGGGTGTAGCCACTCATGAAGACAAATGGCAGGTTGATACCCTCTTCCCTGCACTTCTCATAGAGCTCCCATTCACCGAGGCTTGGCATGACGACATCAGACAATACAAAAGTGAACTTGTCCGAGTCCTGCTGCAACAGGTCCCAGCCCTCATCACCATCGTTGGCCGCGGTGACCTCATAATCCCTGGCACGAAGCATCTTCTCGGTCATGTTTCGAACGGACTCTTCATCTTCAACCAGAAGTGCGTGTTTCATTTCTTCAGCCATACTGCTTCTACCGCCTGCTAATGCTGCCAAACCAAAAAGTGTCGTCGCCACTGTCCAGGCGAGACAGCAGAGCATAGAATTCAGCCTTTTGCTTGTCTAGCTCAATGACTGAATCAACACTCGCCGGGAAAATGGCCGGGGCATTTCGCTATCGCGACTTTCGCTTCCTTATGGCAAGCATCGTGGGCGGCAGTGTTGTTACCTGGATGCGCATACTGGGTACCTCCCAGTGGATCCTGGATGAGACAGGCTCCGCATTCCTGGTGGCGCTGATCGGTGTTGTTCAGCTGGTCGTCCAGATTCCCATTACGCTCTGGGCAGGCACGCTCGCTGACCACGTTGACCGCAAGCGACTACTCAACATCTCCCACGGCATCACCGCCGCTACGCTGATCGGTCTAGGCCTGGCCAATGCCAGCGGAATACTGAGTCCGTTTTTTGTTTACGTGGGGATTGCCGTTACCGCCGCAACCCACATGATGGCGAGTCCGGCTGCTTCAGCCATGATACCGGTGATCATTCCAGGCAAGGACCTGATCCTGGCGAACTCAACAGACACCGCGCTGAGAAACGTTGCGGCCATTGTCGGACCGCTACTGTTTGCCGCTATCGCAACGACACTGGGCATCACCACGGTGTTTTTTACAGCCGGTTCCATTGCCCTGCTGGCGGCCTTGTCTCCCATGCTGATCCAGGCTGCTGGCAAAGCAGAAAAACCGGAGGACCAAAGGCAGCAATCCCAGCTGGAACTCACGCTGGAAGGGCTTCGCTATACCGCAAAACATCCGATCCTGCCGGGCCTTTTCCTGCTGGATGCGGGTATCACAACCGCGTCCTTCTACCGGGAAATTCTTCCGGTTCTTGCCCTGGGGCTCTTTGCTGGTGGGGCAAGTGCCACAGGTATGCTTGGCGCCGCCAACTCAACTGGCGCCATCCTGGGGTCATTTATTGCCGTGCTGCTCGTGGGTTTTCGTGCCAAGGGCATGATGGTGTTGTATGCCTCATTCGCCTACGGCTTCTTTCTTTTTGGGTTCGGACTCGCGAACACCCTGTTGATCGGAATCATCATGATCGCGCTGCTCGGCGCGGCGGACGCGGTTACGGTAACAGTCAGGCAAACGACGGTGATGTTGACCACACCTGATCACATGAGAGGCCGGGCATTTGCCTTGCTGGTTCTCGCCGCACAGACAGCAAACAATGTAGGAACCATCTGGGTCGGCACCTGGGCCGGACTCATCGGCGCTTCGAACACCATGGTGATGGGTGGTGTGATCTCTGTCATCATGACTGCACTGATCTGGTGGTGGTGGAAACCGATCCGGGAATACCGCTCTGAATAGGCTATAATCCCCGCCTTTTCCGGGAATCCTTCCCCACACATCCTGATGACAGAAACCAAAATTGGTATCGTTGGTGGCGGCCAGCTTGCCGGCCTTCTGGCCGAGGAAGTTGTACGCCTTGGCGGCCACCTCTATTCACTGGACCCCAACCCGGAGTGTCCCGCAGCAAAGATGGGAGCAATCTATGTCAAAGGGGATCGCCATTCCGAGGCGGACATCCGAGCGCTTGCGGATCTCGTCGATGTCATCACCGTGGACCTTGAAGATGTCAACGTGGACGCGCTCGCGAAACTTTCCGAGGACGGAATCCCGGTGATCCCGGACCCGAAAACCCTGGCTCAGTTAACGAACAAGCTCTACCAGAAAGAAGTTTTTCGAGCCAACAACCTGCCCACCAGCCCGTTTACACCCTATGACGGTGAAAGTGCTGATGGCCTCGCCAGCCAGGGTTGGCCGGCCGTCCAGAAGGCAGCGGAAGGTGGCTACGACGGACGTGGCGTTGCCATCATCAAGGGGCCTGAAGATGCAGAAAAGCGACTCAGGGTGCCCGGTTTTGTTGAGGCGTTCGTCCATGGAGCGCTGGAACTCTCCGTGATGGTCGCCCGCGATGCACTCGGGCATGTCAAAACGTGGGACACAACCGAGATGGAGTTTGATGATCGCGGCAACCTTCTTGCCTATCTCATTGCACCGGCTCGAATCCCGGACGAGACCGCAGCGAAAGCACGTGACCTTGCGACCAGGGCGATCGAGGCATTCAACGGTGTCGGCATTTTTGGTGTTGAACTCTTCCTGACCCCCGAGGGTGAACTGCTCATTAACGAGATTGCGCCAAGGACACACAACAGCGGTCACTACACGATAGACGCCTGCGCCACTTCCCAGTTCAGGCAACAGTTCAACGTTCTGACCGGCAAGCCACTCGAAGAGACAACACAGCACTCAGCATCAGTCATGTTCAATCTGCTCGGCGAGGAAGGTTTCGAAGGCAAAACCGTGGTAGATGGACTGGACACGCTACTTGAAACACCAGGTGTTCACCCATACCTTTATGGAAAGAAATCATGTTTTCCCCTGCGCAAGATGGGTCACGTTACCGTGGTTGCAAATAGCCTTGAAGAAGCCCAGGCACTTGCAGACAAGGCAAAATCCCAGATCGTTATTCGCGGGGACAAGAGGATCAAATCATGAGCGAAGCGCCACCAGTGGTCAGCATCATCATGGGCAGCGATTCAGACCTGCCCGTTATGGAACAGGCTGCGACAGTCCTGGAAAGCCTGGACGTTCCCTATGAACTGACCATCGTGTCAGCCCACCGAACACCGGAACGTATGTTTGAATATGCGCAGAAAGCCGAGTCGCGGGGGTTGCGGGTCATTATTGCCGGTGCCGGCGGGGCCGCCCACCTGCCTGGCATGGTGGCATCACTGACAGTGCTGCCCGTTATTGGTGTGCCCGTTTCTGCTACCAAACTTGAAGGTGAAGATGCCCTGCTGTCTATCGTCCAGATGCCATCCGGTGTGCCGGTTGCAACGGTAGCTATCGACAACGCCACCAATGCGGGTCTGCTTGCGGCGCGAATCCTGGGAACCAGTGACGAGGCATTGCGCGAGCGACTTCATGGCTTTAGGGAGTCGCTAAAGCTCAAAGTCATGGAGAAAGTCGAAAAGGTCGAGCGACAGAACTAGCAGCTCACCGTCGGGAACGCACAACTCGTCCCGGATTAAACGCAACCCACCGAAACGCTATTCAGGTAACCCACCAACTCGGGAACCATTACGCTACCTATCAACAAAGTGGAGCGTAAATCATGCGGTTACTCATACTGCTGTGCCTGCTGATGCCCTTTTCAGCCTATTCATACAATTCCCTTCGCCACATTGTGGTCGCCGACGTAGCATACAAGATGTTGAGCGACGATAAACAGCAAATGCTGGATGACCTGGCTGGTACCATCGAGGATGAGGGTGACAACGCCAATCTTTTCCGCAAGTTCAAGGGTGTCAGCACCTACGCCAAAAGCGCCATGTTGGCTGACAGTGTTGCCGGCAATCGACTGTCAGATGTCTATGAAAGATTTGGTGGTGAAGTGCCGGAGCCACTCGCAGCCTACGCTGGAGAAACAACCGAAAGCTGGCATCAGTCCGTACCTGTACTGAAGAACTGCACGAATCCCGACAGCAGCGGTGCCGATCTGCCAGAAGCGATCGACCTCCTGAAGGCTGCTTTCAAATCGACCGACGACAGGAACTCTCGAGCTGTGACGCTTGCCCTGCTGACAGGACTGGTAGCAGATGCCCACCAACCGATTCGAACGCTGGGTACCGACGTCGATCGTTCACCTGACGAGTGCCAACACGACAATGGCGGCAGGAATTTCTGCATCGTTGTTCGAGAGGAAGGTGCTGCTTGCCCCGCAGGAAAAAACCTCAGGGCATTCTGGGACAACAAGGCCCACGGCATGGAAGATCCAAAGAAAATCTACCAGTACGTTCGCAACGTAACCAAGTACGCCAAAGGTATCGAAGCCAGCGAACTGTCAGTTGACAGCATGACATGGATAGAAAACAGTCGGTCTCTCGCCAACGAGGTTTACAACACACCCATTGATGAATGGCCAGGTCGATCTTACGAGCGCAAGGCAAAGAAGATCTCCTACGAACGCATGGCGCTCGCCGCCTCCAACCTGGGGCAGCTGATCAACGATCTATAGGGCAGGTTGTTGGGGGCTGGCTATTCCTGTTCCATTGACCAGGTTTTACTGGTCAGCCTGGCAAGCTCCCATTCCGACAGGGACTCGTCCACGTCATGATACTGCATGCGCTGTTTCACCTCCGGCGTTTCACTCGCGAAGTGGTTATCTGCTTGTAGTTCAAGTTGTGGCATAGACATCGGATTAAGCCTCTAAATTGATATTGGTTGCCTCCCGGAGACAACGAACTGAAATTTAGCAGGCGATGGCAATCACGCCTAAGGAATAATTAGAAAGTAATGTATTCCAGATTAGAAAGGGTCAGGTGTTCTTTAGATCCACTTCACCATACAACTTGTCGAAGCAGGTGGGGCATATGCCGTGGGTGAAGGTGACATCTGCATGCGTCGCCAGGTAGGTTTCAACCTGCTTCCAGTAGCCATCATCATCACGGACGCTTTTGCAGCTGGCACAGATACGTAACAATCCTGACAGGATCTTGACGTTGTTAAGCGCTGTTCGAAGTTCCCGATTAACCTCTTCGAGTTGCTCATTACGTGAACGAAGTTCAGCCTGCAGGTTCCTGATATCGAGATGAGCACTCACTCGAGCGCGCACTTCTTCCAGCTGGAACGGTTTGGTGATGTAGTCGACACAACCTGCCTCAAAACCCTGCACCTTGTCCTGGATCTCTCGCAGGGATGTAAGCATGATGATCGGCGTGTCAGAAAACTGTGAGCGGCGTTTCAAAATCCTGCAGACCTCAAAACCACTGGTCCCCGGCATTTCAACATCAAGGAGGATCAGGTCAGGCATGATACGTTCGATTTCCTGCAGGGCAGTATCGCCATCAGAGGCGGAAGCCACTTCGTAGCCGTGGGCTGTCAGCATTTCAGTCAGCACGGCAACATTCGATTTTGAATCGTCAACCAGGAAAATCAGGTTATGCGACTTTTTCATCATGAACTATTGACCCGCCACAGCTTTCAGTGACTGGACCTGTTCCCGGGAGATATCCAACATCCCGGCAACACGATAGATGAACATATCCTCGTACTTATCGATCCGGCCATCCGCAAATGCCACTCTCCAAAGGTCTTCAATCAGCATCAGTTTATGGCCTTCGGTATAGTGTTTGTTAACCAGCCGGGTAAAAGTCTCTAGCCCCATAGTGCCCGTGTGCGCATCAGCAAATTCGACCAATCGGTCCAGTAATTCCTCGTCTACTTCAAACCGGTCTCGCAGAATCCCTACAATAACTTCTTCCTCATCAGGATCTTCCTCAAAATCGGATTTTGCACAGGCTATGAGCAGTGCTGCTGCAGCATACCGAACCTCGTATAACTGCCTGTCTCCACCTTGCGATGGAAGCAGATTAGTCTCAAAGAACTTTTCAACGTCCTGTTGCATAATGCCTCCTGAATCGACTTTTCTTCGTGCTATGGGTGGCTGATTGGCGCAGCTGAAGAGTGTAGCAAAACTGGGCTGAAAGGAATCGCTCTTTGCAAAACCTTAATATCGACAAGACGACCCAAGGGTTACGGGAATGGATGCAAAATCGCTAAATGAGGCATTGATCAAACAATACCCGCAACCGGGCGATGCTGATCAACACCAGACAAAAGAGGAACTGCTCGGGCAGCTGTTCACACTGCAGACGGATGGCGTCGAAACCACCACAATTCTTGACAGCCTTCGCAGCGATCATCTCGAGCCTTTTCACTTCGCAATCCTCTCGTTCCTCGATAACCACGTTACCGAGCGTGTCAATCAGGCACAATTGCCGGCAGAGGTAGCGAGGAGGTTAAGGGGCGTTGTAGCAGCTATGATGCGTGTAGCTGTTTCAGATGGCGTTCTCGCCATGACAAAAAGTCCCATCATCTCTATTACAGAAGCATTGCTGGCACTCGCCTATGGCTGGACAGACCTGCGCGGCAAAGCCCTGGAATCAACAGAGCAGAAACTCAACGACGCGATTCAAAGCCTGATCGTGGCAACCGGCGTCATGGACGGGAGTTCCTCCATGGCCGACGCCAGGAACAACATCCTGGATTTGCTTGAGGGAGATATCGTGCGTTTCGTTTCCAACGAGCGTGACCGAATCAAGAAGCTCGAACAGCGTCTCGCTGATTCTGTCTCCGGATTGCTCACCGCAGAGCGCAGCAAGCAACAGGCTATCAGCATGTTAAACGATGGCATGAGAGATAAGCTGCTGCCTGCTTCTATCGTCGCGTTCCTGCAGGGTGCCTGGTTCGATTCGTTGCAACTTATCGCGACCCGCCAGGGTACTAACAGTGAGGAGTGGTACCGTGCGGTGCAATTGACCGAGACGCTGATCTCCACCCTGCAGCAGGAGACAGCTGAGGAGAAAGAGATCGACGAAGCGCCCACCATGGAAGCCATGCTCGAACACGTCGCACTGGACGTTGAGCTTGAAGAAATAGTTGCCGGCGAAGAACCGAAGCCGCCTGAACCCGAAACGGTCATCGAGACGGCCAGGGTAGCAAACCAGCAGCTGTACAGAATTATCGAAAACCTGCCTGCTGAGCTTAAGTCCTGCCTTGTTTCCATCGAACACGACCAGGAAGCCATTGCCAGCGCCCTTTCATCCATTGAAGAGGCGCATGTGAAGATCATGAAAGGAGAACGCCTGGAAGTAGTACCTTTCTCGCTGATTGCCAGCGATTCCGCGGAGTCGGATACAGAAACACGGGTCTCCCAGTCACTGTTAACACCTGTAACCAAATTGAATCCCGGGGAGTGGTTTGTTTTCCAGGAGGACAATGGCGATGCTCGTCACATCAAAGTGACGCTAAAATCTGATGACTCACAGCACCTGATCTTCACCAATAGAAACGGCAGCAGCGCCCTGCAGAAGAGTTTCGAAGAGTTTGCCTACCTCATGTCATCCGGCACCGTGACCGCGCTGCCACTTCCTGGTGAATTTTTGAAAAACGTTCGCAGAAACCTCATGGCCAGCCTTAAAGCCAAAGCGAAAGAAGATGAAATCGCTACAGCAAGAAAAGAGCGGCAGGCGGCCGAGTCTCTGGCGCAATCCATTGCAAACACTTAGTTCATGCTGGTCAGCGTCCCCAGGAAGCAGCTTGAATCCGGTGAAACCATACAGCTCGACCTGGATAAAGTCAGAGCCGCAATTGAGGGTAACCGCGAAGGCACCAGGCTTATTTACATCGACCAGACCGAATCTCTGGGCGATCTGTCTGTTGACGATGTCATCAAGTTCGCGACGGGAACCTCACGTGAAGTCGAGGATGAAATGCCAGTCGGCATGGAAGATTTCAAGGCGGCGGTCCAGCGCATAAGGCGTCATACAAAACTGCTGAAGGTGAACGCAGATGATTGATGATCGCGTCGCACCACGATTTGATATTGACCTGACTTTCTTCGTGGAAGCAGGTGTCAGGGCTCATCCACGGGACACGGGTGACATCGTGATCTGCAAATCCCACGACCTGTCTGAGACAGGACTCCAGATCATATTGGACCAGCCGCTACGCAAGGGTAGAATTGTCAGGGCCTGCATGGACATCAAGGATGTCGAACCCATCTATGTTATTGCCAAGGTAGTCTGGCAGAGCAAAGTGGTAGAAGCATTTCACCATGGCCTGCTGCTGATGGAGTCACCGGATGTGGATACTGAGGCCTGGCGAAAAACACTCAAATCACTAACCGAGTAAAAAGATCACCCATGGACTTCACAACGTTCTTCGATATCTATATGCGGCCTCGATCGAGTAAGCCGCTGGATCGGGACGGTATCGAATTTCGTTACGCAGCCGCATCATTGTTGATCGCATGCTCCAAGTCTGACTTGGATGAAGATCCGGAAGAGCGAAAAGTCATCAGGCAGATACTCGCCGAGAGTTTCAACATTTCCGACAAAACCATTAATCGACTGCTGGAGTTTGCCGACACCGCGAGCGAATCCGGGTACCTCGAAGAAGTCACCGACCTGATCAACGAACAGTTCACTGATCGTGACAAACGTTTTCTCCTGGAGAAGCTATGGGTCGTGGCTTATGCAGATGGTCGTATCGAAAGCCAGGAGCGTGAGTTCATCGAACGGATCGCAGACGGCATCAGCATGACAGCGGAAGACGTTGAGACAGCCCACACACTGGCACAGCACCAGCTACAGGAAGCCTGACATGCTCTTCGATGCCGACAACAAAGGCCTGCCTTTCAACCCCTTCAAAGCACTGGTCGCACCCCGACCCATCGGGTGGCTCACGACCATCTCTGATGCCGGTGTGGTGAACCTCGCCCCCTACAGTTACTTCCAGGCGGTCGCAGACAATCCGGACATCGTCATGTTCAGTGCTGCACCACAGCTGGAGATTACAGAGAACGGAATGAATTTCCTGGACTCGGGAAAAGACTCACAGACCAACGCAGCCAGCGGAGGTGAGTTTGTGTGCAACATGGTGAGCATGGACCTGGTTAACGCAATGAATGAAAGCTCAGCCCACCACCCTGCTGACATCAGTGAACCCGAATTCATTGGTATAGAGATGACCGAATCCACGTACGTCAAACCGCCACGAGTTAAAGAGGCGCCGGCAGCGATAGAATGCGTTGTAGTCGACACCTATACGGTCCAACATCGGGGTGGTAACCATCGCTATACCATGACCTTCGGTGAAGTTGTTGGTATTCACATCAAGGATGAGTTTATTAAAGATAGTCGAGTAGACACTGCAGCGATGCAGTTGGTGACCCGGATGGGCTACGACGAATACGCTGTTCTCGAGAAGGCATTCAGCCTGAGTCGCCCGGACAATGACCCGCTGCTCAGCGGCTTCGTGAAGTCCTAGCTAACCCCGGAATCGGCGCCAATCAGCAGGTCTGCCCGCCCGATGTAGATCAGCGTCACTGCAATCGTATCGATCAGGCCATGGGCGATGATGAGCGGCCACAGGCTGCGCCCACACCGCATGAAGATCACCCCGAACACCAGGGCCAGGACAAAGATATTGATGACACCCATCCAGCCCTGGTAGGTATGGGCAAGGGCGAAAATCGCCGCCTGGGCAATCACCGCAAACCACGTTCCTGAAAGTGACTCCAGTCGATTCAGGAGGTACCCGCGCACCAGCAGTTCCTCGCCAATTGCTGCACTACCCCACGAAACAGGGATCAGGAACAACAGGTAGTTTATGAGGTTGTCTTCTATCAGGAACGCCAGCGCAGAGACGTCAATAGGTGCCACACCAAGTCGGGTAAGTAGCGGAGCGACAACAAAGTTACCCAGCACATAAGTGACAACCAGGGCCAAACCAGACCAGCCGAGCAACGATTTCACGGGCAATAACCGGAACAATTTGAGTTCACTCCAGCTTTCCCCGCGAAGCCGGAAGATAATGGTTACAACGCCAAGGGGGAGACAGACAGCCATGATCGGCCCCAGCACAACAATCCCGGTGAGCGCACCCAGCACCGCCCCAACAGGTAACAGCATGGTCACAAGGATGACCTCAAGCCAGCGTGTAAACACCTTCATTTAAACGGAGGGCCACCCACCCAGCACACGAGTGAATACCGCTTACCTGAGATCAGTGGATTCACACGGTGGTATTCGAACGCAGGAAAAACAACCGCACTTCCCTGTCGTCTCAGGTCTTCACGCCAGGATCGGGCGACCTCCTCGTCACAATTGAGGGCAAAAAGTTCAAGGTCAGCACCTTCATAGCTCGTCGGGTCGGACAACTGAATGACAATCGATAACTTGCGCACCGCAAGCTCACCCTCGAGACCATCCTGGTGCCAGTCATAAAAGTCACCTATCCGGTCATAGCAGGTAAACTGTGCATCCTCCGTGAATCCAAGCAGGTCATACCGGTAGGTTTCATTAGCCTTCTCGATCACGGCGGCCAACTTCTCGAAAACCCACATCTGTTCATCGTCAGGAGACAACCAGGAAATGTTTGCCTTGCGTGCTTCTATATCCCTTGCACCTTCGGCACCGCCGGACACCAGACCATCGTCCACCGGCAGGGCAAGACCAGACTTGATGATCTGTTCACATTGCCTGGGACCAAAGACCCTGGGGAAATAAAGGGGACACTCGTAGTGACGAGTCATGGTCGCAGCAAATGCCTGCAGACTTTTGGGAATCAGGTCACTGATACTGTTACTCCTGAACAACTGGCAAAGAAAGCTGCCGGACGAGTTTACCTGATCAGCTGCAATTTTATCGCGACAAGCTAGATGACTTGTACTGCCAGCGCCTCTAGAATGGGACTTTAGTACTCCTGAAACGAGCCAGGCTGTGGACTTCGAGCAGTTCTTCAAGATCTACATCAAACCCCGCTCCAGTGGTCAGTTGAACCGGGACGGTATCGAGTTCCGATACACCGCCGCGTCCATCCTGATCGCCTGCTCCAAAGCTGACCTGGATGAACATCCCGAAGAACTGAAGATGATCAGGGAAATACTGTCCAACACGTTCGGTGTTCCCGATGGCGTCATCGACAGGCTGCTGGAAGTCGGCGAAACCGCCAGCGAAGAGGAGTACCTGAACCAGATCACCACTTTCGTCAATCGCCAGTTCAGCCACGAAGACAAGCAGTTTCTGCTCGAAAAACTCTGGCTGGTTCACTGGCTGACAACAAAATCGACAAGTTGGAAGAAGACTTCATCAGTCATGTGGCCGAGGAAATCAATCTCGGCACTATGGATATCATCTCCGCCCGCAGCGCTGCTGAAAATCAACACCGATCCGGCTGATCAACCGACGTGGAATCCCTGATACTGATCCTGGTCACCGGTCTAAGTGCCGGTGCTGCACATGTCTACCTGGGACTGGACCACCTGGCCGCATTGATGCCACTTTCCCAGGGGAAAACAAGATGGCAGGCTCTCACACTCGGCATTCGCTGGGGACTCGGGCACTCAGTTGGCGTGCTGGTGGTAGCACTTGCACTGATTGGTATTCGCGAACTGGCACTGGTGGAATTCAACCTGGAGGCACTCGGCCAGTTCGGTGACCAGGTTGTCGGCTTCCTGCTGATTGCCATCGGTCTGTTTGGTATCAAAACTGCCCTTGGCGAACATGTGCACTCACATGCCCATACCCACGATGGGCAGACCCACAAGCATCTACACGCACATCATGAGGGTCACGAGCCAGACGAAGTGGTACTTCACAGCCATTCGCGGTTACATGCCCACACAGCGATCGTTGCCGGGATGATCCAGGGTATTGCCGGGGTGTCTTACCTCTGGGGCGTCCTGCCGTCACTCGCTCTGCCGCTGGTACCCGCACTCTGGTACCTGCTTTGCTTCGCTGTTGGTTCCATTATCGCGATGGGCGCATTCGCAGCAGGCTTTGGCCTTCTATCCGAAAAATTCGAGCGCAGCCTGCCGAATCTGGTCCGGCAGGCTCGCATTGCAGTCTCAAGCCTTTGTATCGTCGTTGGCGGTGTCTGGCTCGCCAACAACGTTATTCAGCTTTAGCGTCCGCAGATTCCCGTTCACCGTTAATGTCGTACCGGTTGTACCAGGACATCAGGTACAGCATGGTTCGCATGGCGTTTGACGGATGCGTGGAAGTACCGTGGTACTGATCGTTAAATCGCATCAGTTTTGTCGGAACTCCCAACAGCTTCAGGGCTGCGTAATACTCTTCAGACTGCGCCATGGGCGTTCGCAGGTCCTGCTCGCCGGTCAT
>JADHNI010000007.1 GCA_016779585.1 Pseudomonadales bacterium | reverse complement strand
GGCGAGATCACCAGGTGCGTGTTGCCTGAAGCCGATCACATTGATCTCATCTCCATGGCGGGCGAAGGCAAGGTGGTGTCACCTTTCTATGACAGCCTGATTATCCAGATTATCTGCTACGGCAAAGACCGTAACGACGCGGTCAACAAGATGGCTGAGTACCTGGATTCTGTGGTTATCAACGGCATCTGCACAAATATTCCACTGATCAAGAAGATCCTGCGGGACGAAGTCTTCCTGGGCGGTGAATATGACACCGGCTACCTGCCTGCATTCCTGAACCGAATCGATGCAGCGGCACTGATCAAGGAAATCGAGGAGGCCTCCGGTGCTTCGGGTGAGGGCCTCAGCATGGAGATGTTGAAGATCGATGCCAGTGATGAGCTGAAAGTACTCTCACCGTCGACGGGCGTGTTCTACCGAACGCCTTCTCCATCAGAACCTGAGTACGTTAACGTCGGTGATGTGATCACAACGGAAGACGTACTGTGCCAGCTGGAAGCTATGAAGATGTTTACTCCGGTGAACCTGAATACGTTTGCGGGTGATGATGGCGAGCTCTATCCATCGGCCCAGAAGTACGAGATTAGCCGTATCAATATCGCCAGTGGCCAGCAGGTCAATGAAGGGGATCTGCTGTTTGTTATTAGGCCGGTGATTGATTCCGAGAGTTGATTGCCATCAGGAAGTGAGTTCGAGGACTCCCTTTCCGATACAGACAACCCCAATGACCATAATCACGTAGCGCCCGACCTGCTTGAACTGGCTGTCCGTCATCCTGGCGACCACCAGGCTGCCCAGGTAGTTGCCGAGGATGGCCGCTGCGACAACGGCGGGTACCACCCACAAGGGCAGCGCACTGCTGGCAACGGCCATCACGGCACCGTAATACACCAGTTTCAATAGGTGTCCCAGCGTCTGCGTGACAGCCTTGGTGCCGAGGATCTGCTCCCTGGTCATTTCACTTTGTACGTAAAAGATATCCAGCACCGGACCGGATGCCCCTGCCAGTAATTGTGCGGCTGTTACCAGTAGACCGGAGAGAACAGCGACAGGACCTTTTTCCATGTCCAGGTTGATGGATTTGGGTACAGCCAGTGCCAGGAACGGGAAAGTACCAATCAGGATGAATACCAGTCCGATGCCGGGTACGAACGTAAAGACGGCGAATACGGCGGTCATGTCCAGGGCGCCGATGCTGTAAAAAACGAGAACACGCCAACGGATATGCCTGCGATAGATCCAGACTCTGGTGCCGTTTGAGAACGCCTGTGCAACACCGTGCAGCACCATGGCGACCGGCACGGAAAGGAAAAAACCGAACACGACCATCAGGATCATGCCGCCCGCCATGCTGAGTACGCCGGATATCAGGCTTGTCAGCAGCGTTGCGACCGTGAGCAGGATGTAAACCATGGCATGCAGTCTGCGCGTTTCCAATAGATGAAAAAAGAGAATGGCAGGAATACAATACTTGCATCTTAGGAATAGATGTCATGATTGAGAACCTGGAAACGCTGCTCACCCTTGCCCGCACGGGCACCATGATGGAAGCCAGCACCGAACTGCGTATCACGCAGTCAGCAGTCAGCAAACGTATCTCTACGCTTGAGCGCTACTATGATCGAAAGCTGATCCAGAAAAAGGGTCGCAGGGTGGAACTGACCCAGCATGGCCAGCGGCTGGTCGACAAGATTTCCCCGGTCCTGTCAGAACTGCGGGACCTCTTTATTGATGAAGTTGTAAGTGCCAAGGGTGAACTGGTGATCGGCGTTTCCGATGCAATCCTGTCTTCCTGGGGTCCGAACGTGTTTCATACCGTGCAGGAGCAAATGCCGGATGTGAACTTCGTATTTCACACGCACCGTACGCCGGTGGTTCTGGACAGGATTCGCTCCGGTGAATTCATGGTCGGGGTGTGTACTGGTTCCGATACGCTGGATACGGACCTTCAGTCAGAAGTGTTGACGCGTGAACCGATGGTTATTGTCCCCTCCGGTTTGAAGCCTCTTAAGTTTCCAAAGAAAGGAGAGCTGGGCGTTATCTCGATCGAAAGTTACTCCGGTGCCTGGCGGTCGTTCCAGGATGAGGTCCGGAAACTGCGCATCAGCCGGGAGGTGTCGCTGGAATCTTTCTTCAGCGTGGCCCAGATGGCCATTGCCGGGTTTGGTCACGGCATGGTACCCATCGGTGTCGCGCGCACGCTTAAAGTACCTGAAAAGCTGATGATCAACCTGGGCAAGAAAGGGCTGCACCGGCCCGTGCGATTCGTGGCAAGAAAATCGACCTATTCCCTGCCGATTGTGGCGAATTTTTACCAGTTGCTAACGGCCGAACTCAAAGCGACGGAATAAAGCCAATCAGGGGTTGGCACCGTCCTCGTCATCGTCGAGGGAAACCAGTGACAGGCCGCCTAGGCCACCCCCGGAGTCCGCCTCTCCACCACCCTGCTTCTTCAACTCTGCAGCCAGATCAAGCTTGGGTTCTGCTGCAGCTTTTGCCTCCGGTTGGGCAGCAGGTTTTGCATCGGAGTTCCCTGCATCGTTCCCTTTTTTATTCGGGTCTTTGCTGTCCAGCGTGATCTTCAGCCGGAGGTTGTTCTTGGAGTCGGCATTCTTCAGCGCTTCTTCCAGGGAAATACGACCCTGTTTATAGAGGTTGAACAGTGCCATATCAAAAGTCTGCATACCCTGTTCACCGGATTTCTCCATCAGTTCCTTCAGGGAGCTGACATCGCCCTTTGTAATAAGGTCAGCAGCCCTGGGTGTGCCAAGAAGAATCTCGATCGCAGCCGCTCTTTTCCCGTCAACCGTTTTCACCAGTCGCTGGGAAATAATGCCCCGCATGTTCAGTGACAGGTCCTGCAGCAACTGGTTGTGTCGTTCTTCTGGGAAGAAGTTGATGATCCGGTCCATGGCCTGGTTTGCATTGTTTGCGTGCAGCGTGGACAGGCAAAGGTGGCCGGTTTCTGCGAAGGCGAGTGCGTGTTCCATGGTTTCCATGTGACGAATCTCACCAATCAGAATGACATCTGGTGCCTGGCGCAATGTGCTGGCGAGGGCTTCTTCCCATGAGTTGGTATCTGCGCCGACTTCCCGCTGGTTCACCACGCAACCCTTGTGTGGATGTGTGAATTCCACCGGGTCTTCAATCGTGATGATGTGACCCTTGGATTTCTGGTTACGGTAGTCGATCAGTGCCGCCATCGAGGTGGATTTACCGGATCCGGTACCACCCACGAACAGGATGAGCCCGAGTTTTGACATAATGAGTTTCGGCAGTACCGCTGGCAGACCCAGGTCCTTGTAGTTGGGCAGGGAGTCACCCAGGCGACGTATGACGAGAGATACTTCGCCGCGTTGTTTGAAGATGTTAACCCGGTATCGACCCAGGCCTTCCCTGGAGATTGCCATGTTCAAGTCAGGGCATTCCGCAAAATAGGCGCGCTGTTCATCATTCATGATGCTGTCAGCGATCTTGGCCGTGTACCCGGGTTCACAGGGTACATCAGAAAGCTGGTTCAGGGTTCCGTAGAACTTGGCGGACGGCGGGCAACCGGTACTGTAGTAGAGGTCCGAGCCTTCTTTCTCAACCAGGATACGCAGGCAGTCTTCGAATTCAGTTTGCGCCATGAGCAGCACTCCTTTTGCGATACCTCAAGCATAAAGAAGTGACGGATTATTTTCAGTAGCGATGCTGCGAGCCGCTGGCATCGGTCAGCGTCAGGTGATTGCTGGTTGCGGGCTCCGTTCGGCCGATGATCTGCGCGTCAATGCCAAACCAAGCAGCAATATCGATAGCCTCCTGGGCCAGGCCTGGCGGCAGGTATACCTCCATTCGGTGCCCCATATTGAAAACCTTGTACATCTCCTGCCAGCTGGTGCCGGACGCTTCCTGGATGGCTGCGAACAGCGGTGGTACGTCAAACAGGTTGTCTTTAATGAAATGCACATCGCGCCCGAAGCGTAAACACTTCGTCTGTCCGCCACCGGAACAGTGAACTACGCCCTTTATTGCTTCGCCGAATGTTTCACGCATCCGGTAAATGACAGGTGCATAGCTTCTGGTGGGCGAGAGAATGGCCTCACCCACGTTGAATTCACTGCGGGGTAACGGGTCTGACAGTCGATAGGGGCCACAGTAAACCAGCGACGAATCAACGTTCGAGTCGAAAGCTTCCGGGTATTGCTGCGCATAGTGGTTGCAAAGCATATCGTGGCGGGCGCTGGTCAGTCCGTTGCTGCCCATGCCGCTGTTGGCCCTCTCCTCATAAGTTGCCTGACCGGTTGAAGACAGGCCAACGATGACGAGTTCGCCACTGATCTCATTGGTGATCACGCTGCGCTTGTCCATGATCGCGACCGCACAAGAGTCCACGACCAGCGTGCCTGTGAGATCGCCCACATCTGCCGTCTCGCCGCCACCCGAATAGAGGCTCACGCCCTGGTCGCGCATGGATTGCAGGAATGATTCAGTGCCGTTGATCAGTTCAGCGATGACTTCGCCCGGGCAGTTCAGGGCATTGCGATTAATCGTGTTCGAGATGAGTATGCGGCCATCCACGCCGACGCAGAGCAGGTCATCAAGGTTCATGACAATGCTGTCCTGGGCGATACCTCGAAAGACACCTGCATCGCCGGTTTCCTTGTACCACAGGTAGGCCACGATAGATTTTGTGCCAGCACCATCTGCGTGGATGACGTTGCATTTTGCAGGGTCGCCAGACAGGTAGTCCTCGGTGATCTTGCAGAATGCGCCGGGGAACAGGCCCTGTTCCAGCTGGTCCACCGCATCATGTACTTCGGTTTTATCTGCACTCACACCCCGTGCTGTGTATCGGTTGTCTGAGTCACCTGAAACGACAATAAACCCGGATCGATCCTGGGCCCTGATCAGGCCGCGAAACTCCAGCTGGCGGTAAGCCTTGGCCACTGTATTCGGTGCGATCCCAAGGTCACTGGCTACCGTCCGGATGCTGGGCAGCTTTTCGTTGCTTTCGAGTTCTCCGGCAGAAATTGCGAAGTGGATCTGGTCAATGATCTGTTGAAAAACCGGTATCGCAGCCGAGTCGTCGATGGTCAGTTTCATGGTTGGGCCTGACTGTTGGGCTGGCACCACTGTATCACATATGTAATACAAAATATTTCAGTCCACATGAATATTCGCGGAAAGCGGGGCCGGCCTCTATAATGCGCGCTCTTTTCAGTACGACCCGGAGGGTGTGTGCCAGTCATTGTGGATTATGACGCCGGAAACGTGCGCAGCGTTCAGCGGGCCTGCCAGCACGTGGGAATGGATGCGGAAATCTCTGCAGACCCCGAGGTTGTGCTGGCAGCGGACAAGCTGATCTTTCCCGGTGTGGGTTCAGCCGTCAGCGCGGTGGATACGCTTAAAGCGCGAGGCCTGGATGAGGCAATCACTGCCTATTACCAGAGTGGCAAACCCCTGCTGGGAATCTGCCTGGGTCTGCAAATCGTTCTTGAGCATACGGAAGAGGGCAACAAGAATTGCCTGGGGCTCGTCGAGGGCGCCTGTGAGCGTTTCGATTTTTCTGACAGGTCTCTTAAGGTGCCGCACATCGGCTGGAACGAAATCAATATCGAGCGAAGTCACCCGATGCTGTCCGAGCTGGAATCCGGTGATGAGTTCTATTTCGTGCACAGTTATTACGCGCGCCCGTTGCGAGAAGAAAACATCCTCGGGACGACCGACTATGGCGACAAAACCTTCTGTTCCATCATCGGCAAAGACAACCTGTTTGCAACCCAGTTTCACCTTGAGAAAAGTGGCGAACTCGGTTTGAAGCTGCTTGCCGCCTTCAAGTGCTGGAGTGTCTGATGCTGAGTAAAAGAATTATTGCCTGCCTGGACGTCCGTGATGGCAAGCTCGCCAAGAGCGTTAAGTTTGTTGATACCAGGGACATTGGTGACCCCGTCGAGAAAGCGCGTGAGTACTATGACGATGGCCTGGATGAACTGGTGTTCTATGACATCACAGCCTCCAGTGATGCCCGAAACATCATGCTGGATGTCGTCGAGAAAGTGGCGCAGGAAGTCTACATTCCATTCTCTGTCGGTGGTGGCATCCGCACCGTGGAAGATGCCAACAAACTCCTCTGGGCTGGCGCTGAAAAAATCAACGTTAATTCTGCCGCCGTGAAGCGGCCTGAACTGATTGCTGAATGTGCACATGCTATAGGTAACCAGAACACCGTGCTGTCGATGGATATCCTTAAGGTAGAAACCACTCGCGAGTTTCCCAGCGGATATGAAGTTGTGATCAATGGCGGTCGCACTCCCATGGGTATTGATGCGCTCGAGTGGGCGCTCAAAGGTGAAGAACTGGGTGCAGGAGAACTCGTCGTGAACTCCATTGACGCAGACGGTACACGTGAAGGTTACGAGATTAACCTGACGCGCATGATTGCCGAGGCGGTCTCCATCCCTGTCATTGCATCCGGTGGCGCTGGTAAACCGGAGCATCTGCTGGAAGTGCTGACTGAGGGCAAAGCGGATGCGGCGCTTGTGGCTTCCATGGTGCACTATGGTGACTACACGGTGAGTGGGCTTAAAAGCTGGCTCAGCGAACGTGGTGTGAAGGTCCGGATGAGGTATTGATGACTGACGTCGAGCAGAAGCTTATCGACCTTGAAGAGCGACTGGCATTCCAGGATCACACGATCAGTAAACTGGACGATGCTCTTGCAGACCAGCAGAAACAGTTGCTGGATATTCTTCGGCAGGTGCAGTTACTGGCAGAACAACTGCGAAAGTTAGAGACCGATTCACACCATCGACCCCAGGCGGGAACGCCGCAGTACGAAAAACCCCCGCACTATTAACAACATTCCTTCAGGAGGTATCACAGGTGAAAGCCGTTATCGTTGCAGAAGATCACTCGCTGTCGTGGGATGAGTTTGAGTCTCCCGGGGTTGGAGCGAAAGAGGTCCTGATCAAGATCCATGCAACGGCGATCAACCGCGCAGACCTGATGCAGCGCCGCGGCCTTTATCCACCGCCTCCCGGTGCCAGCCCGATCATGGGCCTGGAATGTGCCGGCGAAGTGGTTGAGACGGGTTCGGAATGTTCCCGCTACAAGAAGGGAGACCGTGTTTGTGCCCTGCTGGCAGGTGGCGGCTACAGCGAACTTGCGGCGGTGCATGAGGGCAGTGTTCTGCCTCTTCCCGCCGGCCTGAATTATGAGCAGGGCGCGGCCCTGCCCGAAGTGTTCGCCACGGCATGGCTGAACCTCTTTATGGAAGCAGAACTGCAGCCTGGTGAGAAAGTGATTATCCACGCTGGTGCGAGTGGCGTTGGCACAACGGCCATTCAGCTTTGCAGGGCTTTTGGCTCACCTTGTTTTGTGACGTTGGGCTCAAAGGAAAAACTCGAAACCTGTCTCGAAATGGGCGCCAGCGCAGGTTCTGTGCGTCACGAGGGACCGTTCTTCGAGGCGGCCAAGGCCTTCGCAGGCGGGCAGGGCGTCGATGTCATCCTGGATCCTGTGGGCGCAGGCTACTTTGAGGACAACCTCAAACTCCTTGGAACCGGCGGCCGACTGGTATTAATTGGTCTCATGAGCGGCACAAAAACCGAACTGGACCTGGCACAGCTAATGATGAAGCGTGCCCGGGTTATCGGGTCGACACTCCGAGCGCGGCCAGTTGAGGAAAAGGCAGAGATCATGACTCAGCTTGAGCAACGTGTGTGGCCGAAGATTGAATCGGGTGAAATCAGGCCAGTGATAGAGAAAGTGTTCCCCATAACAGATGTGTCAGAGGCGCACGAGCTCGTTGCTTCTGACAAGACAACCGGCAAGGTCGTTCTCGCAGTAGAGAGTTAACAAGTTTGTAAAGGGGTGTTCAGATCGGGCTGCTAAATTTCAACAACATCCTCTGCCTGAAACCCCTTGTCTGTTTCAGATACATCGAACTCGACTCTTGCATCCTGTTTCAGCGTGCGAAAGCCGTCTCCTCTGATTGAACGGTAGTGAACGAACACGTCGTCACCTGCCTCCCGCTCGATGAATCCATAGCCCTTAGCGTCGTTGAACCATTTAACGGTTCCGGAATGCCTATCCGACATGGCCAGTGTGTCCCCTGTAATTCTTATTCTGCCCACACCATCGGTAACCCGAGATGTAGCGGCATAAAAGCACAATTTATGGAGTTGTGTCCAAAAATTTAGGAGAGTTCATATTGCAGTGCAAAAAAGCGAGGTCGTTAGATGGCGGCGACACTTGCGCGTTGTTCCTGCAGTTTTTGCAGAGCGGAATCGAGATCCTGTAGTTTTTCTCGTTCCTTCTGCACAACATCCTCGGGTGCCTTTTCTACAAAGTTGGGATTGTTGATCTTGCCTTCGGTACGTGCGCGATCTTTCTGCTTGCGGTCAATTTCCTTGTCGAGGCGCGCAAGTTCAGCATCTTTATCGATCAGGCCTGCCATGGGCACCAGCAGTTCCATGTCACCAACCAGCGCGGTCGCGGCGAGCGGTTTTGCATCGCCTTGGTCCAGCCAGGTCAGGGATTCGGGGCGAACCAGGAATTGCAGAAGTTGTGTGTACTTCTCCAGTCTGGCTTTATCCCCGGCACTGCCGTCTGCAAACATGACCGGCACTTCCTTGACCGGTGAGATGTCCATCTCGCCGCGGATGTTACGAACACCAGTGACCACTTTCTTCAGCCAGTCGATACCAGCCTCGGCATCGATGTTGATGTTTTCCTCAATACTTGGCGGGTAGGGCTGCAGCATGATGGTGTCGCCTGAATCCCGTACCGTGGTTGGCATCTGTTGCCAGAGTTCTTCGGTAATGAATGGCAGGAACGGATGTGCCAGCCGCAGAATGGATTCCAGGGTTTTTGCCAGTGTCTGACGTGTTCCCCGCTTCTGCGCATCAGTTGCCGCATCACTGTTCAGGATAGGTTTCGTCAGCTCGAGATACCAGTCGCAGAATTCATCCCAGACGAATTCGTACAGGGCCTTGGAGGCAAGGTCGAATCGGTACGTGTCCATTGCAAGATGAATGGCAGCGGTTGTTCTCTGTAACTCCGAGACAATCCAGCGATCGATGTCCGATAATTCAACATCGGCACTTCCGAGCTCATCGGCGTGCTCGCTGATGTTGCCGTAAACAAAATTGGCGGCATTCCACAGCTTGTTGCAGAAGTTTCGATAGCCTTCCACGCGCTTCATGTCGAAGCGCAGTGAACGAGTCTGTGAGGCGATGGAATAGAAGGTAAAGCGAAGTGGGTCTGTACCGAACGCCATGATGCCTTCGGGATATTCCTTGCGTGTTGCCTTCTCGATTCGTTCTGCCATGCGCGGTTGCATCAGGTTACTGGTGCGTTTTGCGACCAGGTCATCGAGACTGATCCCGTCGATGATGTCCATGGGGTCCAGGCCATTGCCTTTCGACTTCGACATCTTCTGCCCATTGGCGTCAGTGACAAGCCCGTGGATATATACCTTGCGGAAGGGTACTTCACCGATGAACTTGAGGGTCATCATGATCATGCGTGATACCCACAGGCTGATGATGTCGTGACCGGTGACCATGATGTCTGTTGAGTGGAAAGTCTCGAGTTCTTTTGTCTGTTCCGGCCAGCCCAGTGTCGAAAAAGTCCAGAGTGCCGATGAGAACCAGGTATCCAGTACGTCCGCGTCCTGTTTCAGCTCCAGGCCAGGTGCGAGATTGTGTTTCTCGCGGGCCTCTTCTTCGCTGCGGGCCACGTAGATATTGCCGTCATTGTCGTACCAGGCAGGAATCCTGTGTCCCCACCAGAGCTGTCGACTGATGCACCAGTCCTGGATGTTACGCATCCAGGCGAAGTAAATGTTTTCTGCATTCTTCGGTACAAATTCGATATCACCGTCTTCCACTGCCTTGATGGCCGGTTCTGCCAGCGGCGCAATTTTGACGAACCACTGGTCTGACAGGTAAGGCTCGACCACAACACCGGAACGTTCGCCGCGAGGCACTGCCATTGTGTGGTCATCGATTTTTTCCAGCAGGCCGAGTGCATCCAGGTCAGCAATCACGGCCTTGCGCGCCTCAAATCGATCCATGCCTCGATATTTTTCCGGCACGTCGTCATTGAGAGTCGCGTCCTCATTCAGAATGTTGATGAGCGGCAGGTCATGGCGGTTACCCACGTCATAGTCGTTAAAATCGTGTGCGGGAGTAATCTTCACGCAGCCTGTACCGAACTCCATATCAACATAGTGATCGGCGATAACGGGAATAGGGCGATCCGCCAGTGGCAGCATCACTTCTTTGCCGACCAGGTCCTTGTAGCGCTCATCATCCGGGTTAACCGCGACGGCGGTATCGCCAAGCATGGTCTCCGGTCGTGTGGTTGCAACAATCAGGAACCGATTCGGGTCTTCAACCATTGGGTATTTGAAATGCCAGAGGTTGCCCTGTTCTTCCTTGGACTCAACTTCCAGGTCTGACAGTGACGTCTTCAGGACAGGGTCCCAGTTCACGAGCCGTTTGCCCCGGTAGATCAGGCCTTCTTCATGCAGGCGGACAAAGACTTCAAGAACTGCTTCTGAAAGTCCCTCATCCAGTGTAAATCGCTCTGTTTCCCAGTGCAGGGATGCACCCAGTCGGCGGAGCTGTTTCGAGATGGTGCCGCCGGATTCTTCTTTCCATTCCCAGACCTTGTCGACGAAAGCCTCACGACCCAGGTCGGAGGGTTTAATGCCCTGTGCGGCGAGCTGCTCGGTAACCAGCATCTGGGTCGCGATACCCGCGTGGTCAGTACCCATCTGCCAGAGGGTATTTTTGCCGCTCATGCGCTGATAGCGGATCAGGGAGTCAACGATGCTGTGCTGGAAAGCGTGCCCCATGTGCAGGGTGCCGGTTACGTTGGGTGGCGGGATGGCAATGCTGAAGGACTCGCCATTACCGGAAGGTGCGAAGTAGTTATTCTTCTCCCATTTCTGATACCAGGACTGTTCAATATCCTGGGGTGAATACTTGCTCATGTTGTAACCGGCGAAAAAGGGCGAATTATATACGTGTAGTGGGAGCGGTTCAGCCCTGTTTATCGCTGTCCGGGCTGCCAAGGTCGTCAAGGATGGAGGTCAGCTGCTCGGTCAGTTCGCTGCGCAGCCGCTGGCTGATCTCGTCTTTTTCCTCGCGTCCTTCACATGCTGAGGATTCTGCTGAAAGCTCGTGACCAGCTGAAGGCGCCGTATGCTCCTCCAGGGTCTCTTCGTCCAGCGATTGGTCGACGTCGCCAAAGAGATCAATGGTATCGGGGTCATAACCAGGTGGGGTTGATGGCTTTTCAGCCTTTGGGCGTCTGGGTCGTTTCGGGGGTCGGAGTGGCAGCGACGGGTCGTAGACCATGTCGTGCAGGAGTGGAATCGTACTCGGCTTCTTTTCGTCTTCGTCCATCAGGCCTGATTGATGTTGTGATATTCCAGCACGTAGCCCCGCTCCTTATAGTAGGTGTAATTCTTGCGGGCTGACTCGCGGCTATTTTGGTCGACAGGAACGACCTCTGCAACCCGATCGAAGCGGGAAAAGAAATGCGGTATGTCTCCTGATAGGTTCACCAGGACATCCTGGTGGTCTTCCGGCTCGTGATCAAAGCCAATCCGGATCGGAGCCGGATGTTCTGAATCATGCATCACGTGGGGCACAAAGGCATCGGGGCGAAAGACCCAGAGGTGGTCGTCCAGCAGTTTCGCCTGCTCCTCGTTCATCGCGTGCACGTAGATCTGGTGCCCGCGACGATATACCTGGTCGATCAATCTGCAGGTGAACAGGGCTTCGTCCCCATTCACCTGGTAGAAGTCGATTTTTGTCAACTGGCGTCCTCGGCGAGCGTCTTGCGGTACTGATTGTTCAGGTATTCAAACATGAGGTTAACCGGCCTTCCGGTAGCGCCCTTCGCCGGACCGGCGCCGTTAAACGCGGTGCCCGCACAATCAAGGTGAGCCCAGCGATACTTTTTCGTGAAGCGAGCAAGGAAGCACGCGGCTGTAATACTCCCGGCCTCCCGGCCCCCGATATTGGCCATGTCGGCGTGTGCACTGTTGATCTGGGCCTGGTATTCCTCCCAGAGAGGCATGCGCCATACCCGGTCCAGTGATTCCTCCCCGGCTTGATGCAGATCGGCGGCAACGCCATCGTCATTGGCATACATGGCGGTGGGATGACTGCCCAGAGCCACAATGACCGCGCCGGTAAGTGTCGCAACATCTATAACCGTGGCCGGGTTGTACTGGTCAATGTAGGTAAGGGCATCACAAAGCACCAGGCGGCCTTCCGCATCAGTGTTCAGAATTTCAACCGTCTGGCCTGACATGGTTTTCACGATGTCGCCAGGTCGCGAGGCTTCTCCGGAAGGCATATTTTCCGCCGCTGCCAGGACGCCAATCACGTTGATGGGCAGGCCCTGTTCGGCGACCGCCAGCATGGTGCCGAACACCGTCGCAGCGCCACACATGTCCCAGATCATCTCGTGCATACCAGCACCCGGCTTCAGTGAAATTCCCCCGGTATCAAAGGTAATGCCTTTGCCGACCAGCACATGGGGTGCGTCTTTCGGTTTCGCACCCTTGTGCGTGATGATAATCAGCTTGCCCGGCTGGTCGCTGCCGCGCGTAACTGACATGAAGGCGCCCATGCCCAGTTTTTCGATTTCTTTCTCAT
This sequence comes from Pseudomonadales bacterium, assembly GCA_016779585.1. Classification (GTDB taxonomy): domain Bacteria; phylum Pseudomonadota; class Gammaproteobacteria; order Pseudomonadales; family Azotimanducaceae; genus UBA9659. Next base: position 54,320 of record JADHNI010000007.1, on the reverse strand, counting down.
CAATCACTTTCACCGTGATTGATGAATAGTCTTTGGCAAGTTGCTTTGCCTGGTCGGCAAGGTAGGTTGGTGTACAGATGTTGCCGGGCAGGTTACCGAGGTCTTTGGCCTTGTTGATACCAGCGTTCAATGCGTTGCTGATCGTGATCGCGTCCTCCACAACCTCCTGATCAGTCTTGTCTGCAACTAACAGTTCTACAGATTCCAGAGTCTCGCCGCTTTCCGGTGGTTTGCCCTTCATTTCTGTAAAGCGATAGACGCCGGCATCAAAGGCTTCCACCGTGCGGCGCACTTTCCAGGTCAGGTCCCTGCCGGCAACATCAACTTCAAGTAGGCAGTTGAGTGCGTTTTTGACAGAAATGGCTTTCAAGCGAGCGATGACGACACGTGCAATGCCTGCAAACCTGGCACCGTCCATACCGCCTTCTTTGCCGAGACCCACCAGCAGAACGCGGGTAGCGTTGACGTTCGGCACATCATGCAGAACCATCATCTGCTTTGCCTTGCCGGAAATGTCTCCTCGTCGGAGCACCTTCTTCAGGTAACCACCGCTTTCCTTGTCTAGCGCTTTTGCGGTGTCGGTCAGCCGGGCGTCATCATAGACACCAACAATGATGCACTGGGTGCGTGCTTTCGCCGCATTACCCATACGTGTGCCATACTTCATAGGAACTCCTGAGGAACGTGTCGCGTGAACTACGGTCCTAATATAACGTTTTAGGGGCGCTTTTTGTGATACTGCTTAGATATTTTTCAAGAGAGGTTTTTGCCACCATGTTTGCTGTAGCAGGCATTGTGCTGGTGATCTCGATGGGTTGGCGGTTCAGTGCTTACCTGGACAAAGCCGCGGCAGGCAACATGACCCAGGAAGTGTTGTTTGCACTGATGGGATACAGGTTGCCGGGTTTCCTTGAACTTATCGTCCCTGTCAGTTTTTTTCTCGCCATCATGCTGGTCTACGGCCGACTTTATGTCGACAACGAGATGATTGTCCTGCAGTCCTGCAGCGTGAGCACGCAACGCCTGATGGGTATGACGCTGGTAATGGCTGTGATTGTCATGCTGATCACAGCAGCATTGTCTCTCTGGCTGAAACCTCTGGGGGAACAGCGGGTGGAAGAGCTGCTGCGCAGCCAACAGCAACTGACGGAATTCGATACCCTGATTCCCGGCAGATTCCAGGCACTCAGTTCAGGCAAGCGTGTGACTTACACGGAGGGAATTACTGAAGACGGCGGCCTTCGTGGTGTCTTCATCAACGAATACCAGGATATCCATCATGCCAACCAGCCACGTAATGCCGTGACAGTTATTGCGGAGTCAGGTGCAACCCAGATTGATGGCGATGGACGTCGATTTCTTGTTCTGCAGAACGGCCAGAGATACCAGGGAGCCCCCGGGCAGCGTGGCTATCAGGTCTTCAGTTACGAGGAGTATGGTCAATTGGTTGATTCAACAGTTGTCGACAACCTGAAGACCCGACGTGGGGCCATGTCGACGAGCCAGCTGTTTCGGGTAGAGACCAGGGAAGCAGCCGCGGAATTGCACTGGCGGATGGCTGTGATCCTTCTGGTACCGCTGATCGCACTGATGGCAGTGCCGCTGGCAAAGGTGAATCCGAGGCAGGGCAGGTTTACCCGTCTGGTTCCCGCCATGATTCTTTGTTTCCTGTACATTCTGATGCTGTCCGGCGCCCGTTCAGCTATCGAGAAAGGTGACCTTCCCCAAGGTCTTGGTCTCTGGTGGGTCCATGGTCTGTTTTTACTCGTTGTTGTTTGCGCCTACCAGCTTGACAGGGTAGTGGAAACTTTTAATCGCCTGCTTCGTCGCTGACTTTTGTGTAGGCATCCTTGCCAAGGTAGATCACCCGAGTGCCGGAAGCGCGGTCATGCCAGGCCAGCCTGTCCGGATCAAAAAGAATCCAGATAAAGCCGAGTCCCATCATCACAAGTGAGAAAGTGGCGAAGAAGAATCTGACCGCACACTCTCCGAGTGTCAGTATCTCCCCGGTGTCATTGATGGTCCGAATCTTCCACACCTGCATGCCAAGCGTCTGCCCCTTGAAATGCCAGAAGTAGGTGTAAAATGCCCCGGCTTCGAAGTAAAGAAACAGCTGAAATGCCCTGCCGGTGATTGCCTCGCCGTTATTGAGGGCGACAAGAATAATCGAGCTGATGAACCAGAGTGCGATAATCAGAAACCCATCGTAGAGCATTGCGGCCAGGCGTCGCCAAAGGCTGGCTGGTTCTGGGCTGGCGATGTTCATTCGGGTCACTGAGGATTAACGAGAGGGAGAATATTAACATGCGTCGATTCCTGAATGGTTTCTGCCTGTTGCTCATTTCCGTGAGCGCTGTGGCATCGGATTTTGCGAGTTACCTGGAGACTGTCAGGGAGCGAGCGATTGCGGAAGGTGTCTCGGCCTCCACGATTGATCGCGCTTTTGAGGGGCTGACGCCGGACGAGCGTGTCATCGGCTTTGATCGAAAACAGCCTGAATTCGTCCAGACATTTGGTCAGTACCTGGATGCACGCGTGTCTGACTTCAGGCAGCAGGAAGGTAAGCGCCTGCTGGAGCAACACTCAGAACTCCTTGGCAGGGTGCAGGAACATTATGGTGTGGAGGCTGAATATATCGTCGCGTTCTGGGGGCTGGAAACCAGCTTCGGGCGCTACCAGGGCAAGTACAACATCATCAGGTCGCTGGCGACCCTCGGGCATGATCCGCGTCGGTCCACCTTTTTTACTTCGGAGCTTGTGAATGCGCTTCGGATACTGGATGAGGGTCACGTTGCCACCGAGAATTTTGTTGGTGCCTGGGCGGGTGCCATGGGCCAGGGCCAGTTCCTGCCAAGCAGTTTCCTGCGTTTTGCCCAGGACTTTGATGGTGACGGGAAAAAAGACATCTGGGCATCGGAGGCAGACGTGTTTGCCTCTATTGTCAACTACCTGAAACAGGCCGGTTGGCAGGAAGGTGCTGGCTGGGGAGGCAAGGTAGCGTTACCTGATCTTGACTTCGCATCGCTTAAGCCGGAGACCCACGACACCCGGTGTCGTGCGCTCAGGCATCATTCAAGAAAACTGTCCCTGTCAGAATGGCAGGCGATGGGTGTGACGGCAGAAGCCGGGCTGCGTGAGGCTGATTATGCGCTGGTCGAACCGGAAGAGGGATCCGCAGAAGGCTATCTTGCCGGCGGTAATTACCGCGCGATCCTGAATTACAACTGCGCTAACAAGTATGCTGTGTCGGTGGGGCTCCTGGCCGACATCTATCTCGATAGATAGAAGTTAATCCTCGGCCATCATGAAGGCCGCTTCCGTTTCGGCAACAACCTGTCCGTTGTCTTCGCGGATCATCAGGCCTTTCATTTGTGTCAGGCGGCCTTTCTGTTTCAGGCAGTGGCCCTCCAGCCGCACCGTTGTCCCAACAGGTAGTGCATCGCGGTAGCGGATATCACACTTCGCAGTGAAGGCTTTTAAACCTTTAAGAAAAAGCCAGTTTGCCATCACGTCGTCCAGTGCACTGAATACGATGCCGCCGTGGGTAACGCCGTCATAGCCGCAATGGTTTTCGCCCGGTGTAAAACTGGCGTGGCAGACATCGTCTTCAATGGTGAAGGTCAATTGCAAACCGATCGGGTTGGCGGAGCCACAGACAAAGCAGTGGTTGGCGTCCGACCTGAGTTCATTCATGGGTGGGTGGGACTCAGGTTCGGCCAAGTCGTGGCAGCATGCGGATCACGTTCATGGGAAATTCTGTAGCGGCATCCCAGTATGACCGCCGGTAAAGCTCCGCCGGGATCTTGTCTTTGATCTCATCGTGCAGCTTTGGTAATTCGGACCAGTGAACACCCTGTTTGTAGTGATGCGCGGTGTGGTAACCCAGGTTGCCGGTCATGACGTTGTAAGCGTGGTTCATCACGTTGTACGAAGAAGTGAAATCGTCGTCGGTGGGCAGACCTGCATGATGATCGTAGGTAGCCCAGGCAGTAATCAGGAGACCTGAAATCATCGGCATGACAAACAGAACGATTCCCTGCATCGGCTGGAACGCCACAAGCGCAATCACAATGGCAAGAGTCAGAACGGTATAGATGAGGTGAGTCCTGAGGTGCCTCGGATAACGAAGTCCCACACCCCAGGCACGAGGATATGCCGTGGCTGCAACCTTCAGCGTGTACTCCAGTTCACCCATGGTTGAACCGTCCTTGCGTTGCCAGCGGCTTTCATCACGGGTCTGGTCAAGGTAGTTGTGATGATGACCGAATACATGGTGCAGCAGCCACTGGTTGGTGGTCACACCGGTGTGCAGTGCGTAACTGAGTTCGAGTATTCGGTTCAGTGGTGTCCAGCGAAAGGTCTTGGTGTGCTGGTGATGGTGATTCCAGGCGCAGATGCAGCCCTTGGGAATGAGTGTCAACACGAAATAGGAAAGCAGTACCCACACGTTATTGACCGTGAAGTACAAAAAGAAATCCAACAACGTGAGTGAAAGGATAAGGGTGACCGGTAATCGGTCAGCAGAACATCTAAACACTGGATCCATGCCACACGAATTTGGACGCAGTGTAGCAACCTGAAAAAGGGGCTTAAAGGGTTTGAAGTGGTCATTGGTGAACATTGGCCCAAAATGACTTCTTTTTACGGCAACAGTTTGCGAATGAGCTCGCGGGCCGTAATTGGAGATGTGAGCCGCAGAGGAAACATGCCCGCGCTGAGGGCTCACCCGTCTCATCGGCGACTCTTGCGAGAGTTCGTGGAGCCCTCAGCGTTACTTGGCCCGACCGTGAGGGACCTTTCGGCGGTGTGCGGGTAAAGCCGTTCAGTAGACGTCCGTAAAAAAGGGCTAGTAAAAGTTCTTGTCGGAAGACGACTCGGCGGTTCCACCTTCCCGCGCGAGCTTCAACTCCTGCCTTGCCAGTCTCTCCATCCACCCGCGATCAGACCCAAGTGTCACCATATGGAATCCCTGCTCCAGGTAGCGGCGCGTGAATTCAACCGAACCCGTCTGGATACCTGCTGCGATGCCATGTTTCCTCGCGGTTTCCAGGATGTGTGTCACGGTTTTTACGTGCAGCGGCTCGTCATTGTCACCCCTGGGTTTCAGGTCCAGGGCGTAAGCCAGGTCGTTCGGTCCTATGTAGACAGCATCGACACCCGGGGTCGACATGATGTCGTCGAGATTCTCCAGAGCTTCTGCGGTTTCAATCATCACGATGCAGGCGATCTGCTCGTTGGCCTCCTTTGTGTAGCCCGGACCCGAGTAAAGCGTTGCGCGATTCGGTCCGAATGACCGGATACCCCTGGGCGGGTAGCGACACGCCGTCACCGCGCGCTCCGCTTCCTCGCGATTGTTCACCAGTGGTACCACAACCCCGTAAGCGCCTGCGTCGAGGACTTTCATAATCTCGTAAGGCTCGTTCCAGGGGACCCGCACAATGGGTATGGTGTCCGTGGTAGAGATCGCGGTCAGCATCTTTTTGATATCTGCGTAGTCCAGCACGCCATGCTGCATATCCAGACACAGCCAGTCGAAACCGGCATGTGCCAGCGTTTCTGCTGTGTAGCTCGAATCGATGGACATCCAGGCGCCGATCGTCTGGCGATCCTCGCGCCACGCCTGCAGTACGTGATTAGGTCTCATGATGTGGTTCCTCCGAGGGCGTCAACGATAATATCCCTTGTTTCGACCGCAAGTTCATTGATATTGGTATCCGCATTCACAGGTATCGGGTCATGGAACACCAGCTTCACCGGGCCTGGGCGCCAGTCCAGGGTATCAGAGGGTAGTACCCGGTTGGTGTCGTGAATACTCACGGGAACGACTGGAACGCCGAGGTCCTGCGCCATGCGAAAAGCGCCTTTTTTGAACTGGCGTAACTCCTGGGTCCTGGATCTTGTACCTTCCGGGAAAAATACCACGCACATGCCATCACGAATGTGTTCCCTCGCTTCTTCAATAGATTCAAGTGCTTTTTCAGTGTTCGAGCGATCAACGTAAATGTGGCCCATCAGGTGGCAGGCATAACCCAGAACAGGTACGTTGCGCAGTTCCTTCTTCATGACCCACTTCAGGTCGATCCCGGTGTAGCCATACAGCACATAGATATCAACAAGGCTCAGGTGGTTAGCGACAAGCACATACGACTGGCCCGGCTGGAGTTTTTCCTTGCCCTCGACCGTGACGGGCATCAGGGTAACGATAGCGTTAAGCCGCGCCCATAATGTTGCAAAGACGCGCGATGAGAAATTGGCCAGCCCGAGAAAACACAGGATGATAATGATGGTGCCCAGCACGAAGGTAGACACCAGCAGGACCGGCACTACGACCAGCCACTTGTAGAGGTTGTAGGGCAGCCACCAGATTGCAGGCACCGGTTTTTGCGGTGGGTGTGGCAGGGCGTCGACCAATGGGTTTTTCCGGTATTGCTGAAGCGGCGTATTCTAGCAATCTTTGCTGTAGGCAGAAGGGATTTCACCGGCGGTGGTAGTACGCCACATTTCTCGTCGATAGCCCCGGTAGTCGGACGTCGCGCAATGTTGAGTCGCGCGGTTGTCCCACATGGTGAGGGTGCCGGGTTGCCAGCGCACGCGGCAGCAGTGACCGGGATACACGATCAGGGCGTTCAGGTAATCGAGCAGGGTGTTGCTTTCCTGCTCGGTCATGTCCTCGAACCGAATCGTATAGGTGGGGTTCACCCACAAGGCTGGTTTACCCGTGACCGGATTTTTCCTGATGACCGGGTGCAATTGGATATCCGGTTCATCCGTGTCATTGGTGATGGTCATGTTTTCCATATGATCTTTCAGCGTGGCCTTCGGGCCATAAGAGCGAACAGCACTGTGTACCGCCTTCAGACCCAGCAGCGAGGACTTCATGCCTTCTGACAGGGCCTCAAAGGCAGCGTACTGGTTTGCATACAGTGTGTCCCCGCCGCTCGGAGGTGTATCCACCGCGTATAGCAGCGTTCTCGCCGGCGGTCTTTCCTGGAATGTGAAATCCGTGTGCCACCCGGCACCGAAGGAGTGCTGGGATTTCTCGCTCGCCTCCTTGATCACGGGTACAACATCGGGGTAGTCGGGCAGACCCTGTAAATATGGTGTGTCGCCCGGACCTCCAAAGCGGTTCGTCAGGGCCATGAGGTCTGCTGGCGTCATGCACTGGTCCCGGAACACCAGCACAAGGTGCCTGGCAAACGCCTCTTCCAGCTGTTCCTCGGCGGCTGCATCCAGCCTGTTCAGGTCAATACCGTGAACTTCCGCGCCAATCGTGCCTGTCAGGGGTGTAATGTGCATTTTTCAAGAATATCAGGGAACCTGATGCCATTTCGCGCAATTGGTACTAGAATACGCAAATAGGTCACCTTTTACGTAACTAATTACACAAATGAATGCCCATGCCTGATACGGATTTAATGAGTGAGCTTGGGGCGCTTGCGCTGGTCAGCCGCCTCAAGAGGTTGTCTGATGCCCTGGCACAGGATGTCAGCCGGGTATACGAGTCCGTGGATGTCGGCTTTGAGCCTCGCTGGTTTCCGGTCTTTGTTTACCTCTATCGGCAGGGGCCCACGTCGATTACCGAACTGGCCCGTGGTCTGGGTGTATCCCACCCGGGCATCAACAAGACGGCCAATGAGTTGATTGAAGCCAAGCTGGCGGCACCCTACAGAGACCGTAACGATAAGCGTAAGCGAGTACTCGCTCTCACGAGTATTGGTCGGGAGAAATACCAGAAACTGGAACCCATGTGGCTGGCGGTTCGTGAAGCCATGCAGTCAGCCATCGACGAGGGTGGCGGTGAGTTTCTGCAGGAGCTGGGACAACTGGAAACCAGCCTGCACCAGAAGAGTTTCCTGGAACGCTTCAAGGACCAGGTTCGCCAGAACGAACAGCAGCTACCACAGACTGCTTCCTGATCAGCGCCTAGCTGTCATCCTTTTTTGCACGGTCCATAAACGCTTCCACAAGGTCGATGGGCAGCGGGAACACAATGATTGAACTCCTGTCTCTCGCGACTTCTGTCAGGGTCTGCATATACCTGAGCTGTAGAGCCTGCGGCTGGGCAGAAAGCGTTGTGGCAGCTTCGAGCAGTTTTTCACTGGCTTCGAGTTCACCTCCGGCGTGGATGATCTTCGCCCGACGTTCGCGCTCCGCTTCAGCCTGTTTGGCAATAGCACGGATCATCGACTCATCAATGTCGATGTGCTTGATCTCAACGTTGGCGACCTTGATACCCCAGCTTTCGGTCTGCTCGTCCAGGAGCTTCTGGATGCCTGTATTCAGCTTGTCTCGCTGCGCCAGCATTTCGTCCAGCTCATGCTGGCCAAGAATTGACCGCAGCGTGGTCTGTGCCAACTGGCTGGTGGCCTCAAAAAAGTCCTCGACGTTGATAATAGCGCGCTCTGCGTCGATGACGCGGAAGTAAATCACTGCACTTACCTTCACCGAGACGTTGTCCCGTGAAATCACATCCTGTGTCGGTACGTCGTAAACCATGGTTCGCAGGTCTACTTTCACCATCTGCTGAATGCCCGGTATGACGATGATCAGGCCTGGTCCCTTGACAGTCTGGAAACGGCCCAGGAAAAAGATCACACCACGCTCGTATTCCCGCAGGATGCGGAACGTGTAAAACGCAAGGCCGACCAGCAGTACGATCAGTACCATCCAGAATTCGTTCATGACTTTTCTCCTGTGCTTTCTTCAATTTTGCTGACTGTCAGTAACAGTCCCTCTACTGCGTCGACAGAGACGGCGTCTCCCGTTTCAATTGTTTCGTTGGACCTGGCTCTCCAGATTTCTCCACCAACGCGAACCTGGCCTTCTTTGGCAAAGTCGTTCAGCGCTTCGCCATGTTCACCGATAAGGGCACTCATGCCTGTGGTGACCCTCTTGTTACGGATTTTCAGGGCGATGCTCACCGTTGCGAAGATCAGTAGTGCAGACACCACGGCGGTTGCGGCGATGGTTGGTAAACCAACCTGGAAAGCCTCCATTTCAGCGTCAAACAACATAAGTCCTCCAATGCAGAATGCGATGACACCCCCGATACCCAGTATTCCGAAGCTCGGAACCAGTGCCTCCGCGACCATTAGCCCGATACCGAGCATGAGCAGCGCGAGACCGGCGTAATTGAGTGGCAGCAGTTGTACGGCGTAGGCTGCAAGCAGCAGGCAAATAACCCCGATCACACCGGGAATCAGTGAGCCCGGGTTGTAGAATTCCAGGATAATGCCGTACATGCCGATCATGCCCAGCACCAGGACGATGCTGGGGTTGGTGATGATAGAGAGAATTTCTGTTCGCAGGTCCGGCAGGTGCTGGTGAATTTCCGCGTTCGCCGTATCCAGCGTGACTTCCCGGTTTTCCAGTGTGATCACCCTGCCGTCGAGCTGCAGCAACAGGTCATCGAGGTCCTGCACCACCAGGTCGATCACGTTTTCTTTGAATGCGGTTTCAGCGTCCAGGCTCACGCCCTCGCGCACGGCCAGTTCTGCCCAGTCTGCATTCCTGTCTCTCAGGTCAGCCAGCCCGCGTATATAGGCAGCAGCGTCATTGACCATTTTCTTTTCCATGGCAGTTGGCTCCGCTTTCCCCGAATCTTCTTCCGGTGCCGCCGGCATACTGGGTGCGGCAATCTGCACCGGTGTGGCAGCGCCAAGATTGGTGGCCGGCGCCATGGCAGCAACGTGGCTGGCATATGCGATATAGGTACCTGCACTCGCGGCGCGAGAACCTTTTGGTCCAACGTATGAAATGACCGGAATGTCGCTGGCCAGAATGCCCTGGATGATGTCACGCATTGCGCCGTCGAGACCGCCGGGCGTGTTCATCCGGACGACGATCATGATGGCATTGTTCAGCTCAGCCTGCTCGAAGCCTCGAAGGACATAGTCACTGGTCGCAGGGCCGATGGCACCCTCAATCTCAATGAGCCAGATTTTTCCGCTTGTAGTTTCGTTGACCTGAGCATGGTTCGTGAGTGTGAAACTCACTGTGAGGAGTGACAGTGCAATGGAGAGGATGATGCGCGACATTTTCAGGTACCTCATCCGTCATTTAAGCACATATCCCGTAGCGGTGTGCCCAGCTTAATCCTGCTCGTGTGTCAGATTTCGCCGAATATTCGCAGCCGATATATCCGTCATACCCGAGCTCATCGAGGAGGTCGCACAGGTAGGGAACGTTGACTTCACCATACTGAGGTTCGTGCCTGCCGGGTACGCTGGAAAACTGTGCATGGCCGATGATGTCGAGATTCGCTTCGAGGTTACGGGCCAGGTTACCTTCCATGATCTGCTGGTGATAAAAATCGAATTGCAGACGGACGTTGTCATGTCCAACGGCTTCCACCAGGCCTCGTGTTGTCTCAAGGTGGCTGTGCAGGTAACCCGGTACGTCAACGTTGTTAAGCGGTTCCAGCATCAGGTTAATGTTTGACTCGCCTGCCAGGCGTGCTGCCCACTTCAGGTTATCGACGAAGGTATCGACGCTCGCTGTAACGCCGTCGGCGTTCTTTCCTGCAAGTACATGGATCATCCCTGCACCCAGGTATGTCGTGTAGTGCAGTGCCTGCTCGAAGCTGGCCCTGAATTCCAGCTCGCGGCCTGGCAGGGCAGCGAGACCTGTCTCGCCGGAAGGACCGGGTGAGATGTTGATCAGCAACAACTGCAGATCATTAACCTTGAGCCAGGTTTCCAGGTCTTTAGTTTCGAAAGGATAAGGCGCAAGTATCTCTACAGCACGAAAGCCGCAGTCACTCGCTGCTGCAAATCTCTCCGGGAAAGGCAGCTCCGCAAACATCGTGGTCAGATTGGCGGCGAACTTTGGCATATCATGTGATCATAACACGCAAGTCTGGAATTGGGTAAAAGCATGAGTGAGCAACGAGTAGCCCTTGTGACGGGTGCAGGCACCGGCATTGGAAAAGCCTGCGCGCTGGCGCTGTCGCGGGCAGGTTTCGCGGTCGCGCTTACAGGCAGACGCCGGGATCGCCTCGAAGCGGTCGCCGCAGAATGTAAAGGTGATGCCCACGTCGTGGAGTCTGATGTATCAGATCCTGATTCCGTCGAGCGGTTGTTCCGATCGGTGAGTGAAAGGTTTGACCGCCTGGACGTACTGTTCAATAACGCCGGTGGCGGCGCACCCCCAAAACCCCTGGAAGACCTGGCGGTGGAGGAATGGCGGCGTGTGGTGGATGTGAATCTTTCGGGCGCTTTCTACTGCACCCAGCAGGCCTTCAGGATGATGAAAGCACAGGAACCCATGGGCGGGCGCATCATCAATAACGGCTCGATATCAGCGCACGTGCCGAGACCCTGGTCCGCCCCTTATACCGCGAGTAAACATGCTGTCACCGGTCTGACCCGATCGACCTCACTGGATGGTCGCCCATACAACATTGTGTGCAGCCAGATCGATATTGGTAACGCGCTGACCGAAATGACGGCGAGGATGGGTGATGGTGTGCCGCAGGCAGATGGCAGTATTCGGCCGGAACCCACCATGGATGTTGAGCATGTTGCCCAGGCCGTGGTCCAGATCGCCCGGCTGCCGCTGGAATCGAATGTCCAGTTCATGACCATCATGGCATCAAAGATGCCCTATATCGGTCGGGGCTAAGACTAAAACCGTGATCGCAGACCGAGCTGGAAAACCACATCAGGTGAAGCATCGGTCACGATGTCTTCGGAAACAGAGATATCGAGCAGCAGGTTTTTCCCCAGTGTGACAGAGCCTCCCAGGACAAGCTGCACGGCAAACTCATCGAGTTCCTTGAGTTCGCTGTCGTAGAGGGCGGAATGAAAATCCAGCTGCGCCTTCAGGGCAACGCGTTTGAAGGTATGCCAGGCAACCGTCGTGGAGCCAAAGACGACATAGTCTTCCTGCTTTTCTTCGATGATGTCGCCGTCACCGGGCACCATCAGGCCAAGACTGCCGTGGAAGTACCAGTCCTCATGGCTGAACAGGCTGCCGTCTGACAGATGCAGGCTCATATAGACATCTGTGCTGTCTGAGCCAGTCAGGTCGTCGGCTTCTCCCGTTGGCAGCTTTACCCCCGCCCGGACACTCCAGCTTTTATCTTCCTCCTCACCCAGCAGATAACCGACTGACAGTCGGACGTCACCAATACCGGAAACTGAATCGCGCAGGTCGACCCGGGTTACCCCGTCGAGCACATAGAGGTAGGCAAGTTGATCGTCCTGCACGTTTTCGCGACCACCGTTGGGCAAGCCGAACCAGCCGTGCCAGTCTTCGATGAAACTGTCCATAAACCCGCCGTCATGCCTGATATAGGGTGCGTCCAGGGCCAGTTCCCAGCGCTCAGTCAGTCCGTAGCGCAGGCTCAGTGTTGTTCGTGAGGTCTCACCATCAAGGGAAATGGACTCGGTATTGCCAAGACCGTCTGTGAAGTTATTGGCCACTTCTGTCTGCAAGTGCCAGTTAAAGTCGCCGTCTGCGGCCTGGTGCGCTGAGCGCGTGGCTGGCACACCGTACATTTGCACAAACGGGTTCAGGTTCGACGTGGAAAATGGCTCGAACAGATCGGCATAGGTTGTTGCCGGCCCGAGAGCAATAAGCGAAACGAGAGCTGGAAAGAATCTGGGCATCACGACGCGCAATATAAAGTAAGCGGCCCTAATTACAAGTTATCAAAGTGATTGCTGGTCGTGGCATCGGAGTGCCATTAGAATCCTTTCTCGATGCTGACTGATCTTTCCTCTTTTTTTGCAGACCGGATTACGCCGCCCGAGATTCAGGGTGCTGGGTTGGGTGAACGCCATGAAGTTCGTTTTGCCGCTGCTGCTCTGCTGATCGTTTGTGCCCGTGCCGATTTTGAAGAACACCCGGAAGAACAGAGCACCATATTTAACCTGTTGGAAACAACTTTTGACCTGGACGAGGAGAGTCTCCACGAGTTGCTGGACCTGGTTGACCCGGATGCTGCCGTTACTGGCCTGCAGGAGTTCACGAACCTTGTGAACCAGCACTATTCTGCCCAGGACAAGCGGGTATTGATTGAAAATCTCTGGCGGGTGGCCCTGGCGGATGGTCGCCTTGACCGATTTGAAGAGCAGTACATCGCCCGCGTTGCTTTCATGACCGGCGTCTCCGGCGATGAAGTCAGCTCAGCTCAGGCCAGGGTTACCAGCTCCGGCACGCCGGAATGATCCAGCCAGACGAACGCGTTCTGCTCGAACTGTTCTGCGAGTTCCCGTGCTGATTCACGGTTGATGCCCAATACCAGGTAGCTGTATTCCAGCCAGTCTTTTCGCTCACCGTGGCCTACCAGGTAATTCAGGCGTTTTGCTTCGATTTCGCCGAGCAATGCTGCCTGCCTGGCATCGTTCTCATCTTCGCTGAGTATCCTGCTCCCGGGATTCCAGGCAGTAATAAACGCGGCGCTGTCGACCGCAAAACTGGCCAGGAGGATCTTTGCATCATCATTTTCCTCGCCGATGCGAAGCAGCAATGGGGGATCATCCGAGACAAAGTAGTTGGTCTCAAGGTAGGCGGTCAGCAGTTCCGGTGCGAGGCTGGACTTCATGATGTCTTGCGCATGGCCTCGCGGTTGTAAAGCGGGTCATCAGGTTTACGCGCGCCCAGGATCATGGGTGAATCCTTGAACCACTCATCAGCCGCGGGATCATCGCGCACCCAGTCCACCAGTTCACTGCGATAGGCGATTTTCCAGACGCCATCCCGTCGCTCATAGCGATCAACGTAGCGACCGCTGATAAACATGTCCCGGTCTTCACCCTGTTCGTTCCTGATTCGATGGTACGCCTGGTAATAAACCTCGCCGAAGGCTTCTTCGCCCTCCAGTTCCACGGTGATCTGACCGAGCATGTGCTGATTGGAAGCATGTGTTTTCAGGGCCTGCATACAGTAGGCGACAAACTCATCGGGTCCACCCTCGTAGGTGCCGTAAGAACACCAGGCGTTGTCCCAGAAAACCGAGCGTTCCACTTCACCGTCCAGCCGGTCCAGCCCGCGCATGTAAGTGGCCGATAGTTGCATGATTTCCAGCTTGTCAGCTGCGGCTTCCAGGCGTTCTGTAGACATAAATCGCTCCCATTGATGATCGTGAGGATGCTCACGTAAAGAGTGCTCCAAGTCAAACGTAAAGATAATGTTAAGAAACGTTAAGAATGGTAAATAATGGTTAAGTTTTGATTAGTTTTAAGGGTGAAGTGTGGAGTTGATGAAGAAGGCTGCTTACCATGCGCGCCATGCGCACGTTAGCCATTTTAATTGTTCTGCTGGGAATCCCAGGGATAGAGAACTCTATCGCTGGGGATGAGCTGTTTCTGGCTGACGCCGCAGACGCTGCTATCGGTGTACCCGGTCAGCGAATCACTATCGCCGATCACTACGGCGATCCTGACGGCTTCATGAAGTACATCATCAGAAAGCCGCCAGTTCTCGCCTGATTATCAGTTCCTAGAACTCCAGAACAGATCGCGCCACTTCTCCCGCTTTCATTGAGCGGAACGCCTCATTCACATCTTCCAGTTTAAGCCTTCGTGAAACGAGACTGGTCAGGTCCAGTCGGTCCTGGAGGAAAAGATCAATCAGCTTCGGCATATGCTCACGGAAACGCGTTGAACCATACATGCAACCGATGAGCTTTTTCTCCTGGAGGAAGGCAGGACCAGGTACAGCAATTTCCGAACCCAGTGGGTGCATGCCAACCACAACAGCGGTGCCTCCGGGACGGATGATGTTGAATGCCTGTGTGGCTGCAGCCGGAACACCGATAGCTTCAAAGGCAAACTCCACCAGCTCACCCTTGGTGATTTCGGCGATGGCTTCATCGAGGTTGGTTTCCTTGGAGTTAATCGTGTGTGTGGCGCCAAACTGCGTTGCCATCTCCAGCTTCGAGTCCATGATGTCGATGGCAATAATGTTGGCAGCACCTGCGATTCGGCAGCCCTGGATAATATTCAGGCCGATACCACCGCAACCAATAACGGCCACGGTCGAGCCGCCAGGTACCTGTGCTGTATAAAGTGCAGCCCCGACACCGGTCATGACACCGCAGCCGATCAGTGCGGCTTCAGCCATGGGCATTTCCTCCGGGATTTTCACCAGGCCGTTTTCGCTGGTGACCATCATTTCCGCAAACGAGCCTACTGAGGCGAATTGCAGCAGAGGCTGGCCATTTCGGGTCAGCCGGGTGGCAGAGGCTGCACCAATCTCAGGGTCATTGCAGAGATTGGGTTTGCCGCTCAGGCAGTAGTAACACTTTCCGCAGAACGGTCGAAAGCTCATGATCACCCGATCACCGGGTTGCACGTAGGTAACACCTTCACCGATTGCTTCCACCACACCGGCAGCCTCGTGACCGAGTACGCAGGACATGGGGAGTTGCCACAGGCCATCTACGAAATGCAGATCTGAGTGACAGACACCGGAGCAGCTGGTTCGAACAAGGACTTCACCAGCGCGCGGGTCGATGATATCGACATCCTCGATAGTCAGTGGCTTGTTGGCTTCTTCAAAAATTGCGGCTTTCATTGTTCCCTCCTGCGCCGGAATTAGAGTTGTGGTCGGATTGTAGGCAGGTGTTTACTTGCCGTTCAACCTTTGTACGACTGGTGCGAACGAGTCCATATTGTCTTTGCCCACCGTGATATAGGAGATCCCGAAGAGTTCCCGCCGTCGCTCCAGCTCATCACAGATGGCATCGACTGAACCGAACAGGGCATGGGGGTGTTTGCTCATCTCTTCTTCCGACATGCCGAACATCTGGGCAAACTGACCAAGTACCGGGGACGGATCTTCCATCACAAAAGTGAAATAGGCGCCAATCTCAATTTCGAGATCATCAAAACGATCTCCAGCACCTTCCTGAACCCAGCGAATTTTCTTCTTGGTTTCATCTTCCGTGGACATGCCGACGCCGTCAGGGCCGATCATGCCGGATCGGTTGTTAAAGTTGAGGCTGACGATATCGGCTTCCCGGCCAGCCAGTCGCAGCACCCTGGGAGAACCGCCTCCCACCATGATGGGTGGTTTGGACAGGGGTTTCGGCACACCGCTGAAGTCACTCCAGTTGATGGTGTCATTCGACAGATCCGCCATGCCGTCGCCGCAGAAGGCTTTCACGCCTTCAATGACATCTGCCAGGCGATCAATGCGCACCCGGGGTTCGTCCTTGGTAATCCCCAGGGCCTGGTACTCCTCGGTAATCCACCCGGCACCCAGGCCAAACTCCAGCCTGCCGCCAGACAGCTTGTCGATAGTCATGGCGGATTTGATCAGTACGATTGGCAGGTGGTAATCCACGCAGAATACGCGGCAACCTATGTGGATATTCTTGGTCATCGCGGCGGCGTAGGCCATGGCCGGGATGGCAGCCAGGTTCTGTTCCGGGTGGTTGGCTTTCTCCAGTGCCGGACCGGGACCAAGGATGTGATCCGCCAGATGGAACGCGGAGTAACCCAGTTCCTCGGCTCTCTGTACCTGCTGGGTCCAGTCCTCTGCTGAGTCGGCGTTAAATGACTGGACGCCGAATCTGAATGGTTTGCTCATGTTGTTTCCTTTTCTTACGGGCTAGTTCAAATAACTGACACCAGTCAGCTCGGTGGAGATATCCCACAGCTTCCTGGCATCTTCTGTGTCTTTCGAGGCCGGGATTGTATCGACCTTGTGTGCGGAGTGACGCATTTCACCCATACGCATGGGGCCATAGTAGTCGCCGCCTAGAACGTCTGCCCCGGTGGTTGCAAGCAGCGTCGGAAGGGCACCTTCTGCTGATGAATTCATGATGAGACTCAGTGGCAGGAACAGGACCGCGAGCAGCGGTGGAATGTGCCGTCCCAGTTCTGTCATGGAACCACCCGGGTGGCAGGCGACAGAGATGGCCGGGGAGCCGGCTGCTTCAAGCCTGCGCTGCAGCTCATGGGTAAACAGGATGTTCGCGAACTTGCTCATGCTGTAGCGTTCCATGCGGTTGTAGTTTTTTGTCGCAGGAATGTCGTCGTAGATGATCCGGCCGTTTTTGTGGGCAAGACTGCTGACATTGACAATCCTGGCACCAGGCTGGTCTTTCAGCATATCGATGAGGTGGCCGGTCAGGGCAAAATGCCCGAGGTGATTGACACCGAACTGCAGCTCGAAGCCATCTTCGGTTTCCATCTTCGGTGGCACCATGACGCCGGCATTGTTCACCAGGGCATCCAGCCTGGATTCCTGTTTGACGATGTCAGCTGCAGCTGCGATGGATTTGAGGCTGGCGAGATCCAGTGGCACCCAGCTGACGTCAGCATCTGCGTGCAGCCCCTTGATCTTGTCGATTGCTTCAACGGCTTTCTCTTCAGATCGACAGCCCAGCAGTACTCGCGCTCCGCGTTGTGCCAGGACGCGTGCGGCATCGTAACCGATGCCCGTATTGGCGCCGGTGACCAGGATGGTTTTTCCGCTCTGGTCCGGTACATCAGATTCTCGATAGTCGGGCATGTTGTCTGTTCCTATTGTGTGGTGGCGTTTCTAGTAAACGCAGGCATCAGGGAAGTAACGTTCCCTGCTACGGACGTCGAAGTTGAGGTGCAGGTTGGCAAGTCCCCGCAGGAAACTGCTGGGTACGTGTTTGAAATCTTCATCGGGGTCAACCGTTCTTATGTTGTCGAGGCGATGCAGCAGGATGGTAAATGCCGAGAACATTTCCTGTCTTGCCAGGGCAGCGCCGGGGCAGTGGTGCGGTCCTGAACCGAAGGCCAGATGTGCTCCCGCCTTTTTCCTGTCGATATCAAACTCCTCGGAATTGTCGAAGACGCTCTCGTCACGATTGGCGGAGGCATACCCCACGGCGACGTTGGAGCCAGCGGGGATCGTGATGCCACCGAGTGCCGTGTCCTGTGTTGTCACACGCCACAGGTGCAGCACCGGTGTTTCATAACGCAGGGACTCCTCGATGAAGTTCCTGATCAGTGTTGGGTCTTCGCGCATGCGATTCATGAGTTCCGGTCTTTGCAGAAGCAGCATCATGCCTGAGCCGATGGCGTTGGTGGTGGTTTCGTTACCGCCCGTCAGGAGCTGGTCCAGCAGGTCCTGCAGTTCAAACATGTCCAGCGATCGCTCGGGGCCGTCAGGGTCGTCCTTCAGTTTCGCGTGCGCAAGGTCGGTGATGATGTCGTCCTTGGGGTCTTCTCTTCGTGCTTCGAGAACCTCGGCGAAAAATTTCTGTGCATCAACAACATCCTTTGCACACTGCAGTGCTGCCTGCTCATCGGTAAAGCCGCCACCTGGAGCGAGCATGGCATCAGACCACTTTTTCAGGTCCCAGATACGATCCCTGGGCACACCAAGCTGGTCCGCGATCACCGTGCAGGGCAGGGGAATCGAAAAATCCCACATGAAGTCGCAGGTGCCTTTGTCGATGAACCCGTCGATCAGGTCATTAACCATGGTCTCGACATAATTGGTCATCTTGCGAATGCGCGCGACAGAAAAAGCGTCGTTAATCAGCTGGCGGTACTTGGTATGGACCGGTGGGTCGGTGCGTTGCAGTGTCGATACCCTGGCCCAGCCGTGCTCAGCCTTGTAGGTTTCGGCGATGCTTCTTGAGGCACCGCCTCTCAGCGCAGCGGCACTGTGCTTGAAGATGTCGCTGCTGAAGAGTTCCGGGTGTTTCTTGATATACCGGATGTCCTCATACCGGCTGACATAATACGCCTGGAGTTCCGGCATGAAATAGACGGGTGACTCCAACCCTCGGATCGCCCGGAAGTACCTGAACGGACACTCCCGGGTTTCATCCTCCAGGAGGTTGAAACCAAGACCTTTTGACTCAGAACCCTCTGACACAGAACCCTCTGACATGCTGACTCTCGAACACGTTTCTCGAGCCTAGAAACTAGAGGGCCGGGCGTTATCCGTCAACTGCCGTCTTCGCTTGCCTTCTTTTCATAAAAGCGGGTTAGCGTGTCCCAGATGAGTTTTCGTTCACCCTTGTCGGAGATCACACCCTTGCGGTTGAAATAGTCCTGAACGCCAGCCAGCGGTCGTTTCGGTGTCCGAAAGTCCTTCAGCACCCAGGGTGAAAGACCGCGCAGGAAGGTGATGTCTTCCATCATTGACAGCTGTGCCTCATAAACGGTGACCTGGTAATCCTCTGTCCATCGATCATTGGGACCACCGCGTTTGCCCTTCGGTGCACCGGCACCGAATTCGCTCATGATCAGCGGTTTGTTCATGTCGGAGTACCAGCGTGAGTTGGCGATGTCTGTGACCCTGGTGTAGTACCAGCCGAGGTACTGGTTACAACCCATGACATCCAGGTGTTCTGCCAGCGGGTCATCCAGCCTATAGGTACGAAGTATCTTGCCGTCTTCCTCGACTTTATCCGGGCGCATGAACATGGCAGCCGTCGTCAGGCGGGTGGGGTCAAGCGACTTTGCGGTATCAACCAGGGACTTCAGGAAGCGGGTGCGAGCATCTGATACCGGTGTTTCGTTGGCAATGGACCAGAGCACGATACTCGCCCGGTTCCGATCCCGGATTATCATTTCGCTCAGCTGAGTGCGGGCATTTTCCAGCACCTCGGCGCTTGCCCAGTTGATCGCCCAGTAGACCGGAATCTCGCACCAGAGCATCAAACCCAGTTCATCGGCCACGCGCGACATGTGGTCGTTGTGGGGATAGTGGGCAAGCCGCGCAAAGTTGCAGCCGAGTTCTTTAGCTTCGGTCAGCAAGCGCCTGGCGTCTTCTTCTGAATATGCGCGTCTTGCATTTTCAGAGATGGCTTCCTCGTGAATGGAAATGCCGCGCAGGAAAACCGGCTCGCCGTTAAGCAGGATGTCTTCACCGCGGGTTTCAATGGTCCTGAAACCGATCCGGTCCTCGATTCGATCACCGCCAATGGAAAAGGCGACGTCATAGCGCCTGGGGTTTTCCGGTGACCAGCGTTCCGGGGCTGCGGGGATTGAGAAAGTTGCGCGCCCATTACTGGTTGCCAACGTTTGATCAATTCCCAATTCCGGGATTTCGAGCCGGACCTCAGAGTCGCCACCATCGAGTTCAACAAAACCGCTGATACATGCCGGATCGTCTGCGTCCAGCTGGCAAAAGTAGTCTCGAATAAACAACTGAGGTGTATGGACCAGCAGGACCTCGCGGGTGATGCCGCCATAGTTCCACCAGTCGGTGTTCAGCGTGGGCACGCCGTCACGCAGGCGAGTGTCGTTGACCTTGGCTACGACGAAGTTCCCGGATGGCTGGAGCAGGTCAGTGACTTCGGCCTCAAAGGGTGTGAAGCCACCAGTATGACGCGCCACTTCTTTGGCGTTTACCCAGACGATCGTGTCGTAGTTGGCGCCGCCGAACCTGAGGAAGGTCCGCTGGTTTTCTTCCACAGGATCCGGCAGTTCGTGGAAGTACCAGAGGGTGCCCTCGTACCACATCAATGTTGGTTCCTGGGAATTCCAGTCGCCAGGGACTTTCAGGGTGGGGCTCGCCTTGAAGTTGTACTCGGAAGCCCAGTGATCCTCCGGCATCAGGTTACGGAAGAATCCGAACGCATTTTCTTCCCCGAACATGTCATAAAAGCCGGTCTCGTAAGGGTCAATCAGGTAATGCCAGTCACCGTCCAGGGACTCGTGCTTTCTGTTGTAGGGGTTCTGGATGTTTGCCCTGGTCATGCCTGTTCACCTATAGCTGTTATGCCCGAGAGGGTAGGGACAGAGACCAGAAAAGTCGATACGCTGGCGGCACTTTGTTACCAATGATGGAGTTGTTAATGTCCTTGAAGATGACCAAAGAAGAAAGAGAGGCGTTCCTGGCTGACCTGCATGTGGGTGTGATCAGCATTGCCAGGGACGGTCGCGGTCCGCTGACTGTGCCGATCTGGTACGACTATGAACCGGGTGGTGAGGCATGGGTGATTACGGACCTCAATTCGCTGAAGGGCAAGGCGTTGCAGAATGCCTCGAGGGTGTCCCTGTGTGCCCAGGCAGAAGATTTGCCGTACAAGTACGTCTCCATTGAGGGATCTTTCACCACGAGACCCTCCACGCAGGAAGAGTTGCTGCATATGGCAGTTCGTTACCTCGGGGAGGAGCAGGGTCGCGCTTACGCTGAAAACCCGGAAGGTGACGGCGACAGCGTTGTTGTCTCGATTGCCACAGAAAACTGGCTGACCGTGGATTACGGCAAGGCTGGTTAAAAAACCTTCTCTGAAAAGGTGTGCGTTGGTTGGATCACGAAGTGTGATCCAGCTCGCAGTTCCTGATTTTTCCCTGTTTCCCCGGGCGGTCCTGTGACTCCGGTCACATTCCGGACCGGCATTTTGCGGTTTACTTCGCTTCAAGGTTAAACGGAAGGGAAGTTTCCAATGATGTATTCAACAGGAAGAAGACAGCCGGATCCCATGACAGTGGGTGACTTCGTAAACATAGCTGGTCTCGTCATGTTTGTTGTTTTTGCTGTGATCGAAGTGATGTAGCTGCCGGGGTTAAGGACAGGACCGGATACAACACGAACCCTATCCATCCAGACCTGTCCTTCTCGCGGCAACCGGTTACGCCATGGCCGGTTGTCGCCAAGAAGCCAGGAAGGTTCGCCTTCCTGGCTTTTTTCTTTATGCTCAGGCTATGAGTGACAAGAACCAGCCGCTATCAGGCAATGACATGCCAAGGTTTGCCGGTCATGCCAGCATGTTCCGCCTGCCGATCCACGAGACGCCCGAGGGCCTGGATGTCGGCATCGTCGGTGTACCCCTGGATATCGGTACCAGTAACCGCGTCGGCGCCCGATACGGACCGAGGCAGATCCGGGCTGAATCAGTGCTGGTGCGTCCGTACGGCATGGCGACCAGCGCCGCACCTTTTGACTCGTTTAATGTCGGTGACCTGGGCGATGTTGCGCTTAACACCTATAACCTTGAGAAGAGTATCGACATCATCACGGCTCACTATGATGAGTTGCTTGAACATCCGGTGAAAACAATTTCACTGGGGGGCGATCATACGATTGCACTGCCCATTCTCCGGGCCCAGGCGAAAAAGTATGGTGCCCTTGCGGTGATTCATGTAGACGCTCACGCTGACATGAACGATGCGATGTTTGGTGAACGGATTACGCACGGCACGATCTTTCGCCGGGCGATCGAAGAAGAACTGATTAATCCGCAGTTAATGATGCAGGTCGGGCTGCGTGCCACGGGTTATGCCGCAGAAGATTTCGACTGGGCAAGGGAGCAGCGTGTGCAGGTTTTCCAGGCTGAGGACTGCTGGTATAGGTCTCTTGCACCACTGATGGATGAATTCAGAAAGAAGGTTGGGCCGGAGCAACCGGTATACCTGTCATTCGATATTGATGGGCTCGACCCGTCCTGCGCGCCCGGGACCGGTACACCGGAACCGGGTGGGCTGACCAGTTCACAGGGCATCGAGATTATCCGGGGTTGTGCAGGCCTGAACCTCATTGGTGCAGACCTGGTTGAAGTATCCCCGCCTTACGATACAGCCGGCAACACAGCACTTCTCGCAGCCAACCTGGTGTTCGAAATGCTGTGTGCCCTGCCGGGTTGTATCAGGAAGTAGCTACAAGGGCAGGAAACAGACTAATAGTTAAACCTCAGGCCTATTCGAACGCCGCGACCTGGTTCTGGCGCGTAGTTCTTCAGGAATGAAGTATGGTTCCTGATCTCCTCGTCGAGCAGGTTGGTGCCTTTCGCAAACAGCAGCAGTTCGCCGTTGCCGACATCGAAGTGGTAGTCCGCATAGATATCCAGAAGGGTATAGCCGTCGGTCTCTGATTCGCCCTCAGCGTTCTGTTCCTGGTCCATCACTTCGGTGAGATTGATGGAGGCAGTCCAGTTTGCCGCATGCCAGGTTGCGCCGATGCCAATGCGATTAGCGGGTATTCTGGGAATATCTCCGCTGTCATCCAGTTCCGCGCGAACCATATCTCCCTGCAGGCTCAGATCCAGCTCACCCTGGTCGTTCGTGAGTGCGGTATATACGACCTTGCCTTCCATGCCATAGAAAGTAGCGTCTTCCGCTGTGTATTGACCAATCGGCGTTTCCTCAAATTCACCGGCGTCTGCCAGGTAGATGTAGTCCCGGATCTGGTTGTAATAGACACTGAATTCACCGGTCAGGTTACCGCTGTATTTACGGAACCCCACCTCCACGTTGGTGGATACTTCCTTGTCCAGGTTGGGATCACCAAGTTCCAATAATCCGGTTGCCGCGTGCGTGACCCAGTCCTCCGGGTTGGCAGAAACCGCACAACCAGCCGTCTGCACGTTGGAGTATCGCTCCTCCAGCGTGGGTGCGCGCTCCGAGCGGGAAGCCGCAATCATCATGTTGCTTGTCTCATCCAGGTCATAAAGCACACTGGCAGAGAGGCTGTTGGTGTTTTCATCCCGATCGCAGTTGTTGCCAGGGTCGGTTTCCAGGTATTCGTGGCGATAACCCAGTTCCCAGGTGAGGTCTTCCATCTCGAGGCGCTCTACCAGGAAGAGTGCATAGCCGGTGCTGTCGGTTTTTTCGATAAAGGCTTCATCACCGAGGGCACTGAATTCAGTATCGGAAAACTGCAGACCCCAGACACCATTCCAGCCGTTCGTATGGGCATGGTTCATGGTGATGCGGCCTTCGTATCCTTCGTTGCTGTATTCCGTCCCGATAGAGGCGGTACCGTCACCCTCGAATTCAATTTCCTGGTGCTGGTAGTCGGTGTAGTTCACGCTGGCTCGGATTTTCTCGATGAAACCATCGTCAAAGCGCAGCTCACCTTTCATGTCATAACGGGTCTGCTCCAGGTTGATGCGCACAAACTCCTGGCCGTTCTCTTCGCCATGCTCGTGCTCATCTTCATCGTGATGCTCTTCTTCATCGTGATGTTCTTCATCATGGTCTTCGTCGTGATCCTCATCCTCATGATCATGCTCATCTTCGTGGCCATGATCGTGGCTATGGGTGCCTCCAGGCAGGCCGTAATCGTTCTCGATTTCTGAAACAGAAAAGCCAATGAACCCGCTGTCACCAGAGAAAGATGCGCCGAAGGTATAACCCTCAGACTCGGCATCAGAATTTGAGATGAAGCCTTTGGTGTTCATGATCTCTTCGTCTTCGTGATCATCTTCATCATGATGATCATCTTCATCGTGATGATCGTCTTCATCATGATGATCTTCGTCTTCATGGTGATGTTCATCCTCGAAAGCAAGAGCAGCTTCATCAATCGCGAAGCCATTGATTTCGACATCGTCGTTGTCACGTGTGAAACCGTCAAAGTGAAGGTTCAGGCCGCCGAAGCTCGCGTTGATCCTGGCAACCGTTTTGTTCTCTTCGTTCACCGTATTGTGGCTTTGCTCGATCATGAACATGGGTTCATCAAAGCTGGATTCAGGGATGCGGTTGTCGATGACGTTGACAATGCCTCCAATGGCGCCATTGCCATAGAGCAGGGTCGATGGACCTCGAATCACTTCGAGTTTGGTTGCCAGCGCCGGTTCCAATCCGTTTGTGTGATCAGGACTGACCCCTGAGACATCGATGCTTGCTGTACTGTTCTGCAGTACCTGCACTCGATTGCCCGATTGCCCGCGAATTACGGCTTGACCCACACCCGGTCCAAAACTGCTATTATGAATTCCGATCTGGCTTTTCAGCGTATCGCCCAGTGTGTCTTCGACTTCCTTCGCCAGCTGTTCACCGGTCAGTATGTTGACTGGCAGAACGGTATTTGCCTCGGTTTGGTTAAAGGGTGCACTGATAACGATCTCTTCATCGTAGTGGTACTCGTCATGTCTGTCCTGGTCCGCCAGAGCGGGTGCTACAGCTGCACTGATCATCACAACCAGCGTTTTCTTGGAAAATTTCATTGTCTCTCCTGCTAATGGGTGGTGTCGCTGAATTAGCGCAGGAGAGGTGGACCTCGCTGGTGGCGATGGAGAAGAAAGGTTTCAAGTGGGAAGAAAGTCGGCTTTTCTTCGACTTTCTGGGGTTCCGGAACCGCGGATATGCATCGAGTGAAATCGCCAGAAGCAATGGGACCCGCTTGTCCACATAGATCACAGCTGATTTCCTCTGGGGTTGTCTCGTGCAGGTGATCGGCTATGACAAGACCTGGCAAGCACAGCAGTAAGCTGAGTGCCAGGACTGGCAGTAATTTTGTATGGTCTAGCCGCAGCATGGCTGGTTTTTAGTCGAATGGGGCATAGGTGTCAATTTGGACGTGTGGATTGCTCGCGGAACCATCTTTATGATACGTTATAACTATCTCAATTTTCAATTCTCGGATATCTATGACTCAACAACCTGCGATTCGAACCGAAGAAATACTCCAACTCGCAGAATCACATTGTAAAAACCGAGGTACGCGGCTCACTGAAAAACGCAAACAGGTGTTGGCCGGTCTGTTGGCTTCCCAGAAAGCCTTATCAGCGTATGAACTTGGAGATTACTGTAGGGATAATCTCGGTTTCCAGCTACCAGCGATGTCGATCTACAGGATTCTGGAGTTTCTGGAAGATGAGGATCTGGTGCACAGGCTCGATCTGGCTAAGAAGTATGTGGCCTGCTCGCACATAGCTTGTGATCATGCACACGAGCAACCACAGTTCTTGATCTGCAAATCTTGCTTTCGAGTACAGGAGATCAGTATCGATAGAAGTCTGATGAATACGCTGAACAAAGCCGTAAAGGATGTTGGATTTAGCCTGGCAAGCCGGCAACTGGAGTTTGATTGTTTCTGTGGAGAGTGCAGTGGGTAAATTTGGACTGTTACTTGATAGAACCGCGATTGGGTTGTCTGCGATTTGCGTGATCCACTGTCTGGCATTGCCAATAGCGCTTGCCTTGTTGCCGTCGCTTGCTTTAGTCCCGGTTGCTGATGAAAGTTTCCACGTTTTTCTGGTATGGCTCGTCTTGCCGACCAGTGTCATCGCGCTTGCCCTGGGTTGTAAGCGGCACCAGCGGTGGCACGTGGTTTTATGGGGGGTTGCAGGCCTCACTACGCTTATTTTTACTGCGGCTTTGGACCATGATTTTCTCGGTGAGTCGCTCGAAAAATGGGCGACAGTTGCAGGTGCAACGCTCGTCGCCATGGGGCACATTCTGAACTACCGTCACTACCAGTCAACCGACTGTCACAATGACTGACCGCCTGCATGGCATCCAGACCAATATCATCACTGGTTTCCTCGGCGCAGGAAAATCGACCGCGATTTTAAATCTGCTTGCAAGAAAACCGCAGACGGAACGTTGGGCGATTCTTGTCAATGAGTTTGGGGAAGTCGGTATTGATGGCGGACTATTGTCCGCAGGAGACGACGGCAACGTGTTTATTCGCGAAGTTCCCGGTGGGTGTATGTGCTGCGCGGCAGGTTTACCCATGCAGATGGCGATCAATTTGCTGCTTGCCCGTGCTAAACCAGACCGGTTAGTTGTTGAACCCACGGGGCTGGGGCATCCATTTGAGGTCGTCAATGTGCTTTCCGGCCAGCACTATCAAGATGTCCTCGATATACGGGCGACTGTTACGCTGGTTGATGCCCGGAAGATTGCTGATGAACGTTACACCAGCAACAAAACCTTCAATGAGCAATTGGAGATTGCAGACATTATTGTGGCAAGCAAGTCAGATCTTTACGACAAATTCGACTTTTTTCAGCTCGAAAATTACCTTGCCGACAAAGGCTGGTTGAGAGAGAGGAAATTGCTGATGTCGACAGGTGAGGGGTTGACCCTGGAGATGTTGAAAGCCAAAACGTTGTTGGAAACCAAAACAAGGTCATGGTGGTCAAGTGGGGCGTCTGATCTTGGCCGGGAAACAGGCCGCAGTGATTTAGAAGAATCCATGGATTTGGGATTCCCGCCTGAAGGTTTCATCAGGTTGAGTAATCGTGGCGAAGGATTTGCTTCGCATGGTTGGGTCTTTAGACCTTCTTTTACATTTAGACGGGAACTGCTCAGTGAGCTGTTCTTTCGGTTCTCTGTTGAGAGACTTAAGGCTTTGCTGAAGACTGATGATGGGGATATCGGTTACAACTTTTCTGGAGATTCCCTGACGGAGATTGTGTTGGAGCCGCTGGACGATAGCCGGATCGAGATCATCACCGGTGATGACTTTGATACAGCGAAATTCGAGCAGTTGTTGTTGCTGGCAGCCGGAATCACCCGTAGTCGGGAACGGTCAGCCTAATCGTTGGAAGCTGCAACGTGAACTCAGTCTGGAGTTTTCACTTGAATCGATGATATGTTATATCGCACCTTAGGAGGTCCGGAATCAGGGCGAGACCAATATATCGATGCGCCACCTAACCCACAGCGATATTGCAGCGTTCGGTGCTGTTTACGAGGAGGACGTAGAGTTGATCAGTGTGGTCAGGTCCAGGTCTAATGAACTTGAGGATCTGGCGAAAATGCTCTTCTCATCCCGTG
The DNA here is from genome assembly GCA_016779585.1 of Pseudomonadales bacterium. Lineage (GTDB taxonomy): Bacteria > Pseudomonadota > Gammaproteobacteria > Pseudomonadales > Azotimanducaceae > UBA9659. Next base: position 26,922 of record JADHNI010000007.1, on the reverse strand, counting down.
CGGTTATCGAAACTCAGTGGATACAGGATGCCGGGGATAGTGACGCCCCATGCAAGATGCTTCAGTCATACATTGACAACAGGTGGCTGCCAGCGCTTTGTTGCGAGATTTCACTCGGTGCAGAAATCCTTGGCGAACTCCTAGGTGCAAGGCAGGTAGGTGTCAGGGTAGCAACTCTGAGTAGTCCGATGTGTCCCCGATTCCATGCTGATCAGATTCCCTGCCGAATGTTAATGACCGTGAGTGGTCCAGGTACAGAGTGGATTGCCCATGAAGACGTGGATGAAGCATTGCTGGCCGATCGTGATTCCCAGCTCCCGCCTGTTCGTAGCGGTCGGAAAATCAGGCGAATTCTGCAAGGTGGTTGGACTCTTCTGAAGGGTGGAACCTGGCAGGAGGAATTTGGCGGAGTTATTCATCGTTCTCCTCATCAGGATGGGCAGCGACTTCTGATAACAATGGATCCGGTGTTTACCGCGTAGGAAATTTTGCAACTTTGACGTCGTCTCCATTATGAAGCTAGATCTGACCAATTCATTCAGCGAGAACAAGGCACGATGAGAGCATTGATACTCTCGGGAATATCAGCGCGTTCGTTCATGTGGGGTAAGTTGGGTGCGGCAATAGTCTTGTCTTGCACGCTCGTGATCGTGTCGCTCTGCGTTGCGATAGTTCCAGCACTCTGGCGTAGTGAAGAAAGCATTCCGCTTGTTCGCATAGTGTTGTTGGTTTTAGTTTACGCTGCCGCTCTGCTGAGTTTTGCGTTTCTTGTCTCCTGGTTCTCTGCAAGATTGGGATCATCCCACTCTGCATTTAGCGCAACTGCGTTCGCGTGGCTGTTCACGGCCTTGCTTTGTCCTGTCCTGGCTGGCCAGTTGGCAACCACTATGTTTCCTGACGTTGATGAGCAGGTGCTTAAGAACGATATCCAGCTCAAAGCGCAGACTCCGTTCTGGGTGGGTGATGCGCAGGAATCGGCGGTTATTGAGCTGGGAGAAAAGATAGCAGAGGAGTTTGGCGCAGAGTCCTTTGAAAGTCTTGGTTTTGATCGTGAAGCGCTGGTGCTACAGGCTCACGAGGAGTTTGCGAATGTAGTCTACGACGAGATCTATGGCGCGTTGACTGAAACTCATTTAAATCAGGATAACGTCCTGCGTTGGGCATCTTCGATATCACCCCTACTGGCAGCATCGCGTATTTCATCCGGTGTTTCGGGCACAGACCTCATGGCTCAGCTGACCTTTGCGAGGCAGGCAGAGGCCCACAGAAGGCTGATTATCAAACAGCTAAACGATGACATGATGATCAACTCGGGAGGACAGGCGTTTGAATACATGGCAGACGAAGAGCTATGGAAAAAGACACCCGACTTTGAGCAGGAACCACTGCCGCTTGGCAGTGTTTTGATTCGGTACTGGTTTGAAAGCATTGCGTTGATCAGCTGGTTGATCGCGACCGGGTTTCTTGCTTACCGCGCCATTGATGAGGCATTGAGCGGAGATTCGCGGCATGTTTAGTTTTTTTCTTCGACGTGAATGGAAACTGCTTTGGCAGAACTCCAGTCGAACCTGTCTTGTGTTGCTTCACATACTGCTCACTGCCTGGGCCATTGTCGGGGGGTGCAATGGCAGGCTGAGACCATGCGAATTTTGTCAGAGACGCCGGCCGATATGCTGACTGACCGAACGCAGCGGATGGATGATCTGAGAAAGTACGAAGCAGGGGAAGACGTCTCGCCCTATTCGGCGCGACCGATGAATCTGACAATACTCGCGCTAAAGAGACCCGAACCACTGGCTGCGCTCGCATTCCGCACAGAGTCCATCTATCCAAACTCCACCTTGATTAACGGTTGGCGCAGTGAAGCTTCATTGTTTCGCCGATACGAAGTAGAGGGACCCGCGCCCCTGCAGTCAGGCAAACTTGACCTCGCGTTCATCGTGGTTGTTTTGTTGCCATTGTTTCTACTGATCCTCAGCTTTGATGTGATTAGCCAGGAACGGGCAGCTGGAAGGTTATCGCTCATCCTTGTTCAGGGAGGGACTATTAACGCGCTCACCTGGGCGCGAATCGTAGCGGTTGCGATCCCTCTTTGCCTGGTTTGCTGCCTGGGGGTTGTGTTTGCGGGAATCTGGTTCGATGCCGCGATAGTTGATGTGATTTATTGGCTTGCTGGCATTGCGGTTTATACAGTCTTCTGTGCGTCTGTCGCTGCATGGCTTGCAGTAAGATTTACAAGCCCGGACATGGGCGCGCTTGCAGTCCTGGCTAGTTGGTCGATGCTTGTTGTTTTAATACCTTCTTTCTCCCAATTTGCCGCACAGGCAATCTATCCGATGCCATCGCGCGTCACTTACCTTAGCGAATCCCGTGATGCAGAAGCAGAATCGCGACTGAATGTCACCCAAAGAGCCGAGATGTTCATGGCCGAGCATCCGGGGCAGGGTCGTGTCTCGGATGACGCTGTTCCAGGTTTCTATCGCACGACATACCTCTCGAATCTCGACATTAATCTGGCTACAAGGAAGGTCTCTTCTGGGTTTGAGCGGCAACAGGAGGCGCAGAGAGAACTAGTATCTTTCACCCGATTGTTTTCACCAGCAACATCCATTGATCAGGCGTTCCAACAGGCATCCGGAACCGGCCCGATCAGGGCTGCTGAATTTCGGAACGAAGCCCGACATCATTTGAGGGACCTACTGGAGATTATTGGTCCGGCGACAGTAAGCAGAGCTCGCTTGATTAGTCAGGAAGCGGAAGCCATACCCGAGTTCGAATTGAGCGATAGAAAATTCACCTCGGTGGCGTGGATGCGTATCTGTTGGATTCTGCTACTCGCAGTTCCGATAACGATTTTCGCCACTTACCTGGCCCGCAAAGGTCCTCAAGTTTGATGTCTGCCGAAGCCGTTGTTCTTCAGATCAAGAATCTTGAGTTCCACTACGATAAACCGTTGCTGGAAATCGTTGATTTCGAAGCGTTTCGCGGAGAGTCTGTAGGGGTACTGGGACCCTCTGGCTGCGGTAAAACAACGTTTATGCACCTGGTCGCCGGTCTCCTGCGTCCGGCCCGGGGAAAGATTCGAGTTGCCGGAACAGATATTACCCGGCTATCGGAGGGGCAGGTCGACCGTATCAGGGGCAGCAACATCGGCATCGTCTTCCAGCGACTGCATCTCGTACCGTCCCTCAGCGTTATCGACAATCTCCTGCTCGCCCAGCGTCTGGCTCGAACGCCAATCGATCGTGGCTATGCAATGGATCTGCTTGGGCAACTGGGAATTCCGGACCTGGCGAACCGCAAACCCCACCAGTTAAGCCAGGGGCAGGCACAACGAGTTGCCATAGCCCGCTCGGTGGCACATCGACCGGTTCTGCTGGTGGCGGACGAACCGACCTCGGCGCTGGATGACGAAAATGCAGGAGATGCGATCAAGGTATTGCGAGAACTCACAACGAGTACTGAAGCTGCACTGATCGTGGTGACCCATGACGAGCGCGTACGTGGACACCTGGACAGGGTCTTGAATCTCGGAGGCGCACAATGAGTTTGTTTCGCCTCGCGCTGGCCAATCTTGGCAGCTCGCCGCTGTCATCACTGGTGAATGTCTTACTGCTCGCCCTCGGAACCGCCAGCATTGCGATCCTGCTTCTTGCCAGCGCGCAGCTGTCGTCGACGCTGAGCCGGAACGCCGCTGGTATCGATCTTGTTATCGGTGCCAAGGGTAGCCCACTCCAGCTGGTATTAGCGGGTGTCTATCACGCAGATGTACCGCCGGGGAACATCCCGGCAACGGAAGTAGACAGATGGCAGGAACATCCCTCGGTAGGCGCAGCGATTCCGCTGTCTCTGGGAGACAGCTTCAGGGGGTATCGCATTGTCGGGACGGTGCCCGAATTCGCTGATCTCTACCAGGCAAAGATATTGCAGGGCGGTTTCTGGGACGATCCTTTTGAAGCAGTGATCGGTTCACGGGTGATCCAGACTACCGGTCTCAAGGTAGGCGATACCCTTGCTGGTGTTCACGGCCTTGCCGAGGATGGTGATACCCACGAGGACAGCACCTACCAAGTCGTTGGCACGTTCGCGCCAACAGATTCCGTTCTCGACAGTCTGATCGTGACATCGACTGAAAGTGTCTGGCTGATGCATGCCGGTCACGATCATCATGACCACGAAGAGGGACATGACCACGAAGAAGAACATGCTCACGAGGAGCACGAGCACGAGCATGACCATGATCATGAGTCGCACGAAGAAGATCCTCAGCATGGTGACGAAATCACACTGTTGTTAATCCAGTTATCCTCTCCCCTGGGTGCGCTGACATTGCCGAGAGAGATCAACGCAGAAACCGGCCTTCAGGCAGCGTCGCCCGCTTATGAGATAACACGGCTGCTGCAGATCGTGGGTGTCGGGCTCAACTGGCTGAATGCTTTTGCGGTTGTGCTGGTGATCAGTGCAGCCCTTTCCATATTCGCAGCTCTTTATGCTTCCCTGAGGGCCAGGCGGCACGATCTTGCTGTGTTGAGGTGTCTTGGCGCCACCCGCGGTGAATTGTTTTATCTTCTTTTTGTCGAGGGGCTCCTGCTCACTATTGCAGGTATTATTGTTGGTCTTATCCTGGCGCACGGTGGCGTTGAGCTGTTGGGCCAATGGCTCGGAGATGGCCAGGGTATCGTTATCAGTGGCTGGGCCTGGGCTAATGGTGAGTTTGCCCTGGTTGCCGGGTTGCTGCTGACGGGGTCAGTCACTGCGATGATCCCGGCATGGCAGGCCTACAGTACGGACGTCGCCCGAACGCTTACTGCCCCTTAAGGAGAACAGGTTATGAAACGATCCATGTGCGTCGGCACCTTCCTGGTGGCAGTGGTGGTCACCATGTCCGGTCTTGCTGCTACCGATGATCTGGATATACCGGTTACCGCTAACAACGCCGAGACCTACCGATTCGAAATTCTCTCCGATTCAGGTTACACGGATGAGCGAGGCCGGCAGGTGATCGACATCATCGAGGGATATCAGGCCAACCTGGCACTTTCAGTAGATACTGAGGAAGGTCGCCCGGTCATCGGTTTGCAGCCGGAGTTCAGTCTGGAGGGCTCCAGCACGCTTTTTCCTCCAGGTGAATCGACCGATCTCACGAGTACTGACGAAAGCGGCATTCTCGAGTTCGGGATCACCGGCGGGAAAATGGGTATGGACGAACTGACGGTGTCCTTCGGTGAGAACAAGGCAGTGGTTTATATCAATGTCATCAGTATTGCGATCACCGACTTTCCGCAGGCTCCGGCACTGGAGGGCGGGCTAAGCTGGTCGGAACTGATGCAGACCAAGCTGGACTATGTAGATGGTGAACTTGAAATCAGCTTCCCGGAAATCGTCAAACAACAGAACGGCGAAATGGTTCGCGTCTCCGGCTTCATGATGCCGCTGGACCCGGATTCCACACAGCGTCACTTCCTGCTGACTTCCAGCCCACCTCATTGTTTCTTCCACATTCCAGGGGGACCTGCCGGTGTGATTGAGGTGTTTTCTGATGAAGGCGTTGAGGCCTCATGGGCACCGGTCATGATAGAAGGACATTTTGAGCTCATAGATGCCGCAACGACGGGTGTGATCTACCAGATGAAACAGGCTCGAGTGGTTAACGAGGAAGTCACTCTTTAACTGATCTTCCAATTAGAGTTCTACTCTTGAAAGCTGATTTTAACGAGGCATAAACAGCAGACCTATGTTCGATCCTGATGACATACCTTCAAACCCCTGTGCGAACCCTGGGAGGCGCGTTATAGGGGACCTGATAGAAGCCCGGTTGAGCCGGAGAACATTCCTGGGGGGGGTGTTGTCTGTTGCCGGTGCGTTTGCAACCGGCCAGGGGTTCGCTGCCGAAAAATCTGCCTCACGATTCACTTTCCAGGAAATCGCCCGGGGTAGCGATTCGCGGCATCACCTTCCGGAGGGTTACGTGGCCGATGTACTCCTGAAGTGGGGTGACCACCTTTTTGACACCAGGTCCGAGGCTTTTGACCCCTATCAACAGTCCGAAGCAGAGCAATTACAGCGATTCGGTTTTAACAATGACTACATTGGGTTCCTGCCGCTCGACGAAAACAGGGGCCTGCTCTGCGTCAATCATGAGTATCCAAGTACGCACCTGATGTTTCCCGGAATCGCAAAAGGATTCCCGCAATCGATTAAAGCGGAACATGTCATGGTCGAAATGGCAGCGCTGGGTGGTTCTATTGTCGAACTGCGCCGCGAAGGCGGCCAATGGAAACCAGTCATTGGGTCTCGTTATAACCGGCGGATAACACCCCATAAAACCCCGATGAAAATCAGTGGTCCTGCGGCCGGTCATGAGCGACTGAAGACGTCTTCCGACCCGAGCGGCACGCTTGCGTCCGGGACGATGAACAACTGTGCGGGCGGTATGACACCCTGGGGAACCTGGCTCATGGCGGAAGAGAATTTCAATCTTCACTTCCTGGGCAAGTTACCTTCAGACCACCCGGAAGCGGCCAGCCATGAGCGATATGGCCTGTCGAGCACGCTTTTTGCCTGGGGCCTGTTCGTTGACCGGTTTAACGTTGAAAAGGAACCGCGGGAACCCAACCGGTATGGCTGGATCGTGGAAGTGGACCCGAAGGATCCCACGTCAATGCCGCGCAAACGAACCGCTCTCGGCAGGTTTAAGCACGAGGGCGGGGAAACGGTCATCGCATCGGATGGTCGTATCGTGGTCTATATGGGAGATGACCAGCGATTCGATTATGTCTACAAATTCGTCAGCGAAAATGTTTACCGGGAAGACGCCCCTGACTCGGATCTGCTGGATAAAGGTACGCTTTATGTCGCCAGGTTTGGAGAAGATGGCTACGTTGACTGGTTGCCCCTGGAATTTGGCCAGGGTCCTCTCGTCAGCGCCAATGGTTTCGAGTCCCAGGGAGATGTGCTGATTGAGACAAGACGAGCGGCTGACCTGCTTGGTGCAACTCCCATGGATCGACCGGAAGATGTTCAGCCGCATCAGGAAAGCGGCCGCGTCTGGGTCATGTTAACGAACAACAACAAGCGCACGGATGAGCAGGTCGATGCTGCGAATCCGAGAGCCAACAATACAACCGGTCACATTATTGAAATTGTTGAGCCCGGTGGTGATTTTGCGGCAACACGATCCCGATGGGAGATCCTGGTTAAGTGTGGTGACCCTTCAAACCCCTCTGTTCAGGCATCCTGGAATCACGCAACGTCAGCTAATGGCTGGTTCGGCAGTCCTGACAATGGCGCGATTGATCCAATGGGTCGGCTCTGGGTGGCAACCGATGGTAACGAAAAAACCGGAGCGGCTGATGGACTCTGGGCGATGGAGACTGAAGGCGATGCGCGGGGTACAGGCAGGGCATTCTTTCGTGCTCCGGTTGGTGCAGAGGTCTGCGGGCCGCAGTTTACGCCCGATGGAAAATCGTTGTTCCTTGCAGTTCAGCATCCGGGTGACGGCAACGGTGCAACTTTCGAAAATCCTTCCTGTCGCTGGCCGGATAACAATGAACAGATGCCGCCGCGTCCGAGTGTCGTGGCCATACGTCGGCTCGACGGCGATCCCATAGGAACCTGATGAAAGTTGCCAGACAAATACTTCTGCTCCTGGGGATCCTGCTGTCCTGGAGCGCTTTGGCTACCTCTTCCCCGGGCCAGCCAGTCAGCGTCACCCTGATGACACTGAACGTCCAGAATCTGTTCGACAACCTGGATGACCCGGGTAAAGACGACAAAGCTTACCTGCCGATTGCGGCCAAGCAGAACAAAGCGCACAGGGACGAATGCTCCCGAATCAGCAATCGAAACTGGCGCAGCGAGTGCCTGCATCTGGACTGGAGTGATGCTGCTCTTGACCACAAAATGTCGGTCCTGGCGAAGGTCATCAGGCAGGTTAACGCTGGTGAAGGCCCGGACGTGGTTGCCCTGCAGGAAGTGGAGAACGAATACATCCTTGAGCGACTCCGCACGGAATACCTGGATGGCCTGGGTTACCAGAAATCCATCCTGCTGGAAGGCAAAGACAGGCGCGGTATTGACGTGGCTTTCCTCAGTAAACTGCCAATGGTAGAGGGGCCTGTTCTGCATCCACTTACCATCACAACACACCGGGAAAGGGCCGGTGATACCCGCGGTATCCTGGAGGCGCGTTTTCAAATGCCGGACGGTTCAACCCTGACAGGTTACGTAGTACATTTTCCCGCGCCATTTCACCCTACCGAAATGCGCGTGGCGGCTTATGAACACCTGCAATCCCTGCGTGATGCTCTGCCAGACAATGCCCTGGCGTTTGCCGCCGGTGATTTCAACACCACCAGTACCGAAGATGCGCGGGAGAGGCTGCTGGACAAACTGGTCAGGCCCGATTGGGAAGTGGCACATGACTACTGCGATGGGTGTCGTGGCACCTACTACTATGCTCCGGAAGACAACTGGTCCTTCCTGGACATGATCCTGGTTTCGGGAACCCGCGGCGATAACGCCAGTTGGCAGATTGCCCCCGGGTCTGTGCACATCGCCAATGACGTCCCGGAGCAGGTCACAGAAAAAGGTACTCCGGCACGCTACCGATCAGAGACGAGAGAAGGGGCATCAGACCACTGGCCCCTGGTGCTGACTCTCCAGCCTCGCTGACGCACACGGCTTTATCCCAAGTTAACACGACGCTGCTAGGATGGCCTGAAATGGGTGCTCCCGGAGATGGTCATGTTGCAACTTCTGCTTATTCTTCTGTTGGTTTTCTCTCCCGGTGCTGTCGCAGCGACGGCCTCGGGGAAGGTGTTTGTCGATGCAAATCAAAATGGTCTTCTGGACCGCAGTGAACAGGGTTTGCCCAATGTTCGCGTCAGTAATGGTGTTGACGTGGTCACGACAGATGACATCGGCTACTACGAGATTGATGCCGGTGATGAGTCGATCGTCTTCATTACCAAGCCGCGTGACTATGCCACGCCAGTGAACGGGCACATGCTGCCGCAGTTCTATTACATTCATCAGCCTAACGGTTCACCTGAGGGCCTGCGCTACCAGGGAATTGCGCCGACGGGTCCGCTGCCCGAGGCAATTAACTTTCCGCTCCTGCCCAGGCCTGAGAATGAAAGTTTCGAGGCAATACTTTTTGCCGACACACAGCCCCAGACCAATCGTGAGCTGGACTACATTCGTGACGACGTCGTGGCAGAGCTTATTGGTACAGAAGCGGCGTTTGGTATGACCATGGGCGATATTCTGTTTGATGACCTTTCGATGTTCCCCCGATACAACGCACTTATCGCACGAATCGGGATTCCCTGGTACAACGTTCCGGGCAATCATGAAATGAATTTCGAAGCGGCAGATGATCGCTACTCACTCGAGACCTTTAAGCGATTTTTTGGCCCACCCTACTATGCGTTTGAATATGGTGATGCGCTGTTCGTGGTGCTGGATAACATCGATTACAAGGGCAATGGTGAGGCTGACCCGGGTGATGTTCGAGGCAACGGCGGATATGAGGCCAGCATCAGCAGGGATCAGCTCAAGTGGCTGGAAAGTGAACTGAGTCACGTTGACCGGGATCGGCTGGTGTTTGTTGCCACGCACGCGCCACTTGGTAGTGAAAACGGCGCTTACAACACAAAAAACCGTGAGCGATTGTTCAAGTTGCTCGGTGGCCGCCCGAATCTTTACTCCGTTGCCGGGCATACCCACACCACGGATCATGTTTACTTCGGGAAAGAGGAAGGATTTCCCGGCCCGGGCACGTTCCATCACCATGTCCTGGCGACGGTGTCAGGTTCCTGGTGGAGTGGACCTTTTGATGAGCGAGGGATTGCGATCAGTGACCAGCGGGACGGCACTCCCAACGGTTATCACATACTCCAGGTTGATGGGACTGATCTGTCTGTAAGGTTCAAAGGCGCAGGAAAACCAGCGGACTACCAGATGCGCATCATGTTCGATGTGGCTCACCATCAGTTGCGCAGTGACAGCGCGCGTGATTTCCAGATGGGGGAGCTTCTGGATGGCCGGATGACCAGTGACGAGGTTGCGGCGGCAGACATTATCGTGAACCTGTTTGATGGCGGCCCGAAATCCAGGGTGGAATACAGGATCGGGGACGGTGAGTTCATGCCTATGCAGCGGGTTCTGCGACCTGATCCCTTCATGGTCGAGCAGTACCATCGCTTTGCAGATACCAAGAAAAGCTGGGTCCAGGCGAGACCTTCGACGCACATCTTTGAAGCTGACCTCGATGACTCTTTAGTGCCGGGAACATATACCGTAACAGTACGCGCCGTTGATGAGTTCGGTCAGGTGCATCATGGTCATGCGGTTCTTGAGATCACAGGTGGGATGGCTGGAACGGAGTCGGGCGTCGCCTATCCTTAAGCCATCCTGGAGTTAGCCGAACTCCCTGCCGAGAGAGCCCTCGTCGAAACCTTTGTTGGCCAGGATATGCAGGTGCAGGTGAAAAACGGTCTGGCCGGCGCCGGCGCCGTTGTTGATGACCAGCCGGAACGCCTCATCCACACCCAGTTGCCTGGAAACCTTGCCGGCAACCAGCAGCAGGTGGCCGAGCAGCGCCTGGTGACTTTCGTTGGCATCGGCAAGGCGCGGGATCTCGGTTGATTTTGGAATGATCAGAACGTGGGTTGGCGCCTGCGGATTGATGTCCTGAATGACGATCGCCTGGTCATCTTCGTAGAGTTTTTCAGACGGGATCTCGCCGTCAATAATCTTCGCAAAAATGGTTTTCTCTTCAGCCATTTCTCGGGTTCCTCAGTGTTTTCCAAAGATTAAGCTAATACAGCATGCCCCGGGCGATCCCGCAACTCCCGGGATTGGGGATTCTTGGTCTTTTTTTTACATTCGCTTTTAGAACCCCCCGCATATCCTCACGGCGCGTTTATTGTCCGTCAGTAGCATGTTCGAATGGCTATGAGACCCTATCAAATCAGCCGAGCTGTGCTCCTGTTCTGTGTGACCTTTTTCAGTGCAGGGATGGTTTATGCCATGGTTTACCAGATGGCTGCGGACGACTGCCCACCCCTTGCGGCGGATCCGGTTCAATGGGAAAAACTCCTGGATCTCTGGCAAAGAGGTGAGACGACTGTGCTTGTCCGGCACGCCTGGGATTGCGACCCTGATGTTGAAGCCGGTTGTGTCAATGGCAATGAAACGCTGACCGAACAGGGACGACAACAGGCCGCCTGGGTCGGTGATGGTTTTCGCCGTTCGCTGGGTGGAGAGTTTGCGGTTTCCCACAGTTACCTGCACCGCACGCGCGATACAGCCATGATTGCCTTTGGCCACTCAGAACGGAACGATTCAGTCACCAAACCCTGCAAGACCACCATACAGGATTACCTGAACGGCCAGCCTGTCAATGGGAATAAAGTGTTTGTGACACACAGCTCCTGCATCAATTCGATGTCGGATGAGCGTGGCGAGAGAATGCTCGGCTTTAATGCGAGCAAGAAGGCTCACTTTGCGGTTGCTGCCTTTTTTGAGAGAGACAGTGAAGGTAAGCAGCAGTTGCTGGGTTGCGTCTGGCCGGGGGACTGGGCGTCAATTCCGGAACAGCGCTTTGAGTATCACGATCTTGTTGCACAGAAAGTGTCTGATTACCTGATTGAGTGGCTTTAGACAGCCGGGATATTGTTGCTCGTCCTCAGGTGTTGAGAGACTTTGCGTACCGGGCTGCGTTCTCACCGGCAAGCTTGCCAAAGACGATGCAGGGTCCGAATGAACCACCACCGCCGATGTAGCGGTCACCATGCAGGTTACCGATGGTTTCGCCGGCTGCAAACAACCCTGGAATGGCGCGCTCCGATTCATTGACCACGCAGGTGTCAGCGTTAACGCGTACCCCGGTGCCAGTCCAGCAGACAATTGCTGGCCGAACCTCAACGCCATAAAAAGGCGGTTCGGTGATGGTTGTCAGAGTCCCCTGCTTGAAGAAGGACGAATCGGATCCGGCAGCAACATCGGTATTGTATTTTTCGATGGTTCCTGTGAGTCCCTGCCCGTTAACGCCCAGTTGGCCGGCGAGCGCTTCCAGGGTGTCGGCACGACAGATTCGGCCTTCGTCTGCTTTTTGCTGGAGTACGTCGGCAACCCAGTATGCCTGGGAAACCGGTGACGGTTTGGCAGCTGCCCTCGCGCGCTCGTCAAACACCGCCCAGGCAGCGCCACCCTCATGTTGAATCAGACCACCCAGCACGGTGTAGGGTGCACTTTCATTCGTGAACCGACGACCTTCTTTGTTCACCAGAATCAGCCAGGGTGGCAGAATCACTTCAAGATCATGACTGAAACCTGGTGTGACCAATAAGAGGCCACGGTCATGGCCATCTACCACGGCGCCAACAGATTCTCCGAGTGTAATGCCGTCACCCTGGGCGCCTTCCGAACCGATGTACCAGCGCCAGTCGCCGGTAGCGGCGGCCTGTGGGTAATACTTCTCGATCATGTCCGGGTTAGCACCGAAACCGCCAGTCGCAAGTATCACTGCGCCGCATGTGGCCCGATCTTCCCCGATTTCGATACCGGTGACCCTGCCGTCATCGTCAGTTATGAGACCCGTGACACGGGCGTTCAGAACCAGCTCAACACCTTTGTGGCTCCTGTGCCCATCGAGCACGTTGACTACCTCTTCGCCCGAGCCCTCAGGCTGGTGTCCCCTGGGTGTAGATCCGACGCCTGAGGGATAGACCCCTTCCTTTGGAAAGTTCACGCCGAGGTTTTTCAGCCACTCAAAGGTGGGTGCGCTGAGATCGCAATATTTCCTGACCACAGCAGGATCAACCAACCACTGGTTCAGTGTCATGTAGTGTTCAAACATGGCATCTGCCGTGTCTTCGACACCGACCTCCTGCTGCACCGAGGTGCCGGCTGCGTAAAAGTGCCCGCCACTCAGCCGCGACGAACCGCCAACCCGGGTGTCCCCTTCACAAACCAGGACGCTGGCACCTGCGTCCGCCGCAGCTACCGCGGCCGCGAGTCCTGCGGCACCGGAACCTATAACAATGACATCGTAGTCTCTATCCATGAATCTCATGATGCCACAGGTTGAGGCAAGTGGTAGTCTGCAAGCATCAATAAAGGAGGGTGAATATGTCTGATCCATTTCGACTGGATGGCAAAAGGGCCGTGGTGACGGGTGCCGGCAAGGGTATTGGCCGCGGAATTGCGACACAGCTGGCAAGGGCTGGTGCTGACCTTGTGATCAGTTCCCGGACCCAGGAAGACCTCGACAGCCTGGCCCAGGAAATCGAGGCACTCGGCCGCAGTGTGAAAACGATGGTGGTGGATGTCACAAACCCCGCCGAGCTGGAGCATCTGGCAGCCCTGGCAGTAGAAGAAGGTGGGATCGATATCTGGGTCAATAACGCTGGCGGCCTGCCGGATGCAACCCCGAGGTACCTGACTCGAACGCCTGAGGATCGATGGGATGCCCAGATTGATCTCAACCTCAAGGCGGTGTTCATGGCCTGCCAGGTTGCTGCGAACCATATGGAAGAGGGTGCCATTATTAACATTTCTTCCAGCTCAGCGAAGGCGCAGGGCAATGTCAAGAATGGGCCTTATGGCGCATCAAAAGCTGCGGTAAACAGTCTCACCCAGACGTTTGCGCTCGAACTGGCCCCCAAAATCCGGGTTAATGCAGTGGCACCCGGACCCGTACCGACCAAGAACTTCAACGAGTCAACGAACTTTCCAGAAGGCAAACCCATTGAGAAGATCATTGGTGTACCCCTGGCTCGCCTGGGTACGCCGGATGATATTGGTCACGCCGTGGTCTTCATGGCCTCGCCGGCATCCAGCTGGGTAACCGGGCAGTGCCTGTATGTCACCGGGGGAACCTGATCAGGCTGCGAGCATTCCGTAGAGGTTTTCAATCTCAGGATATTCCTGTGGCAGCGGCTCATACTGCTCGGACAGGGTGTCTCAATCGGTTAATTTTTCCGATCGAGTTGCGCAACTAGGCTTCAGGCAGTGAAATACGGACTTCCATGCGATTGTTGGATTCCGGCTGGCCAATCATTTCGTCGTAGGCGCTTTCGTGGACCAGGATAGCCTCGTTGATATTCAGGGGTGCGAAAGGTTTTTTTGCCGCGGTCAGGCCACGAAACCGACACGACTCGCCGTGGCTGTCGGTCACGAGGAAACAGGTCTGGTTGTACTCAACTTCCACCAGGTAAAGCTCAGGGTCACAGCTCCGGATCCTGAGCAGATCAATGTCCGGTGACGTTTCAATCAATTGATCCAGCGTTATCTTCTGCAGTCCCATAGTCTTGGTCACAGCCTTTTCAGCTTATACGACTGTAGAGTGATATCAGGTCAGATTATATCTCACCCATTACATACCACTAATGAACGCGCGGATGCTTTCGACAACGCCAGGTTCATCCAGCTGCGGTGCGTGGCCAACACCAGCGACCTCGAACAGTTTCATGCCGGCATGCCTTTGCTGCATTTCCTGCACACAATCTTCGGCAAGAATGTCGCTCAACGCACCGCGAATGGTCAGCAGAGGCAGATTGGTCATATTGTCGAACAACGGCCAGAGGTCTGCGGGAGCCGCATTGCTGTCGTCTTCGGCCATGGGTTCGGCGATAGCCGGGTCATAGCGAAGCGTCAGTTCACCCTGCTCATTCTCCTCGTACATGCGGTGAACCCACTTGTGCCAGTCGTCATCTGTGTAGGCAGGAAAGGCGACCCTGTTGGTTTCCCTGGTCTGCTCGATAGCTTCTTCCCAGGTTTTCACGGGTTTGCCTTTGCCGACATATCCCTTTATCCGATCCAGGCCTTCCTGGCTCACCACGGGTCCAATGTCATTGAGCACCACACCACGAAACAGGTCCGGCTTCATGGTGACCATCAGGATCGACATCAGTCCGCCCATGGAAGTGCCCACCAGCACAATGTTTTCCAGCTTCAGGTGTTTGATCAGGCTGAACATGTCCCCGACGTAGGTCCCGGGGGTGTATTTGGCGGAGTTGCTGTCCCAGTCAGAGCGACCGCGGCCGCGCTGATCCACCGATACCACACGTGCGAGATCAGTGAGGGCCGGTGCCAGGTCTTCGAAGTCGGCTGAATTCCGCGTCAGGCCGTGCATGCAGAGGACAGTCAGCGAAGAGTCAGATTCGCACGGGTAATCCCGGGCATAGAGGGTTAACCCGTCTTCGCTGGTGTACCAGATGTCTTTAAATTCACTCATACCTTCTCCTGCCTGGTGCCTGATTCAGGATGCGCGGATACTGCTTAAAAGAACAGTATTCCGGCAATGAATTTTACTTCCCTTGAAGCGTTGTTGGCCTACACTGTGCGCCATGAATATTGACGCAGCAGCCGCCGGATTCTCCGCGCAAAGACTCGAGAAAATTTCCACGCACCTCACGGATAACTACCTGACACCGGGCAAGATCTCCGGTTGCCAGGTGATGGTATCTCGACGTGGTGTTCCGGCCTATTTCAGGTCGTTCGGGATGCGAGACCTGGAACGACAGACGCCGGTTACCGAGGACACCATTTTCCGCATCTATTCCATGACGAAGCCCATCACTTCCCTGGCGCTGATGATGCTGTACGAGGAGGGCAAATTTCAGCTGAACGATCCGGTACATCGGTTTATTCCCTCCTGGAGAACCCAGCGTGTCTATGTTGAGGGCCAGGGTGAAGGGATGGTCACGAAAGCGCCCGACACCCCGGTGACGATGCGCCACGTTCTGACCCACATGTCTGGCCTGACCTACGGTGAAGCCCTGTATCCTTCGGATCACCCGGCGGATAAACGCTATGCGGAACTGGGCGTAAATCGCGGCAAGGGCGAAACAATCCAGTCGTTTGCCGATACCCTTGCCCAGGTGCCTCTCAGGTTCGAGCCGGGATCCCGGTGGTGTTACTCGCTGGCGACCGATGTCTGTGGTTGCCTGGTTGAGTTTATCTCCGGCCAGCCTTTTGCTGAATTCCTGAAGGAACGCATCTTCGACCCGCTGGGTATGTCTGATACCTCATTTGTGATCGATGACTCTCGCGTTGACCGCTTTGCCGCCAACTATGGCCGGCGTGCTGACAAATCCCTGAATCTGCTGGATGACCCTTTTGACAGCGTCTATGCAGACGCTGACCGTTTCCCGTCCGGTGGCGGCGGGCTCATCAGCACAACCAGGGACTATGCGCGATTCTGCGAAATGCTCCGGCGCGGCGGTGAGCTGGATGGTCATCGAATCATTGGTAGCAGAACCCTGCGCCTTATGACCAGGAACCACCTGCCAGGTGGCGTGGACCTGGCCAGCATCGCCATGGGATCTTTTTCCGAGACTGCCTACGAAGGGGTTGGCTTCGGTCTTGGTTTTGCGTCAACCCTGGATGAAGTTGAGGCCGCCACAATAGGGGCGGGTGACTATTATTGGGGTGGCGCCGCTTCAACTATTTTCTGGGTCGACCCCATAGAGGATCTGTTTGTGATTTTCATGACGCAGCTGATGCCCTCAGCCACCTTTAATTTTCGCGGCCAGATCAAGAATATTGTTTACGGCGCGATTGAAGATTAACCACTAAACACCCGGAGCCCGTTATGCGAGTTTTCCTGCCCTTTCTCTTGTTTTTCGTTTGTTCAACGGCGACGGCTGATGAGTGGCGGTACCAGGTGGTGCCTTATATCTGGTGGCCAAATTTCCAGGCGGAATCGCAGGGTGATGTTTCATCACCACCCGACGACAGCAACCTGGTGTTCGACACGGAAACGAAACTGGATGCAGCGTTCCTTCTTTACACCTCGGCGGCGAAGGATCGACATGTTTTTTCGTTCGAGTTTGACTGGGTCGATGTGAACACCGGCGGTGACTCAGATTTCCCGTTGTTTCCTTCGGTTGATATTGACTGGTAGTTGTTCGTGTACACCCTGGGTTATGGCTACGAGATTGCTGAAGGCCGTACTGATGCGGATGGCCTGACACTGGGTGTCGGTGCCAGGTATTTTGACCTGGATATCGACGCGACGCTTGAAGCGAATATCATCCCGGATATCAATGTAAAAGCTGCTGACTCCTGGACCGACGGGTTTGTTGAACTTCGTGGTCGACAGACCATCGGTGACTCAGGCAAATGGTATGTCTCAGGCTTGCTCCTCGCGGGCGGTGGCGGCTCCGACAAGATGCTCGACTATGGCGCGTCGATCGGCTACCGATGGTCAGAAGGTTTCTCTACCAGCCTGGGTTACCGCGCCCCCGAAGTCGAAATAGATGACCTCGAACTGACGCAGGATGGTGCGATCATCTCCTTCGGCTGGACCTTCTGACGCAGGGTAACTCAAGCCTGGTTAGTCGCCCTGACCAATAGTGCAGCCGCAGGCATCCTGATTCCGTCATCGCTCTGCTGGGCGGCAAACACGTTCCTCACAGCAGCTTTTGCTTTCTCGCCAGTTTCCTCGTCTACCTCTTCCAGTAGACGGGAGAGCGGGCCTACATAAGTCTGGAAGTCCATGACCTCGTCGACGTTGTCGCCGAGGTGCAGGGTCTTCTCGACATCGACATACTCAATGTCGCTGAAACCAGCTCTGTTGAGAATGTCACTGGTATAGTCGCGATCGGCCATGGCAAAAGGCCCGGGATCAGTCGGGTTCGGGGCTTCGGTTTGCGGCTGGTATGACTCGATGGCTTTTGCGGCCATAGACATCCAGGGATTCTTGCCCGGCGCCTGCCACACCAGGACGTTTAGTCTGCCCCCGGGTTTCAGCGCTGATCGCAGGTTGCTGAAGGCAGCGACCGGATCATCGAAGAACATGACACCGAAGCGCGAGAACACCACGTCAAAGTCACCGCTGTAATTCTCTGCCGCTGCGTCGGCCATCCTGAAACTGATGCCATCTTTGCCTTCGGCGTTCTGGTTGGCACGATCGATCATCTGCTGTGAGATATCGACGCCGAGCACCTCGGCGCCCTGGTCAGCCAGCTTCAGGCTGGTTGGCCCACAGCCGCAGCCGACATCAAGGATTTTCTTGCCTGTGCCTGCTCCAGCATGCTCGATGGCGACGTCAGACAATGGGCTCAGCATCTTGTCGATGTAAGCTTCCACGCTGACCCAGGCATCACCCATCCGGCCATTCCAGAAGGCCGACTGTTCTTCGTTATTAGCCATTTAGTATCCCTTTGGTACCCAGTTGCCATGGAAACCTGCCGGTACGCGAACAGGCAGGTGAATACGTGCGACAGGGTCTTTCTCAAACCCCCGGGAATCCAGGATGATCACCTCGCTTGTGTCGGTTTCAGGCTGGTAAACGTAGCTCATGACCCAGCCGTCGTCTTCAGACGCGCCGGAAGGATCCTTCACGAACACCGGTTCGCTACCCTGGCCACCTTTCAGGTCGTGGTACTCGGAGGTGCCTTTCTGCATGTCGTACTTCACATAACCTTCTGCCATCGGACCCTGTGGTGCGAAAGCCGCGCAGTAACCGAACTGATTCTGTTTGCCAACCACGGTGTCACAGACCCGGCCGAACTCAACCACGCGATCATCCATCTGTGTTTCCGTGACGGTACCTTTGTCCTGGTCAATCACCCAGCGGTAGAGCAGGGGTGGCGAATTGGAGCCAGGCTTCATGGTGTCTTCCATGCGGCTGACATCAATCACGATCTTGTTGCCGTCTTCGTAGGCGTTAAACGGATGGAAAACATAGCAGGGCTCAATTTCATACCAGGTGACATCCGCGTCAGTACCATTTCGTGGCATGACACCCAGGCGGGCACCGTAGCTTTCGTCCCACACGATGGGCAGGCCGGTTTCAGCCATACCCTCAAAATTCCAGACTGCCGGCAGATCCATAAAAATCACGTAGTTCTGTGTGACGTTAAAGTCGTGGATCATAGTCGCACCCTTCACGGTGATGGGCTCGAGCTGCACCAGTTCGCCACTGGCGGAAACACGAATGTACTGCAGGTAGGGTTCGCTCATGCCGTAGGCAAAGGCGAGCAGCTCACCCGTCTCCGGGCAGATCTTCGGGTGGGCTGTCATCGGGCAGGTCAGTTTGCCGTCATAATTGTGGGGCCCGACTGTTTCCAGGTCATCGGAGATATGAAATGGCCAGTGCCCTTCTTCCAGCGCCAGGATCTTGCCCGCGTGATGGATAACGTGTGTATTGGCGGCCGACATGGTGAGGTCACCCAGGGACTCCATAACGTCAGCATCCGGGTTCAGGTAAAGCGGTGTTTTTACATACCGATTGCGGTACCAGTTGGCGTTGCCATTCTGGATCTCAACGCCATGCAGCATGCCATTGCCCAGGAACCAGTGGGCGGAATATCCGGACTGCGGATTAGCTCCGTTTCTGAGCAGACGGCCATCCAGTGCCTTCGGGATTTCTCCCGTCACTGTAAGATCGGTTGCCGTGGTTTCCTCAAAAGTAGGTGCAAAATTGTCTTTCAGCCAGAATGGCTTGTCTTCTTTGATTGCTTCGCTCATGCCTTTCCCTCCGCGGAATTAAGACCGATATGATGTCAGTTTTTTGTACCCAGCACCATTTTTGCTAGCCGCAGAAATGTTAGGCTCATACCAATGGCAAAGCTTTATTTTTATTACTCCTCGATGAACGCCGGTAAGTCCACGGCGTTGCTGCAGGCCAGCTATAACTACCAGGAACGCGGTATGCGCACGCTGCTGCTAACCCCTGCGGTGGATGATCGCTATGGTGAAGGACAGGTAACATCGCGGATCGGTCTGCAGTCAGAGGCCAGCATCATCGAACCTTCTGAAGATGTTTTCGAGAAGGTTCGTTGTGCGAGTGAAGAAGGGGAACTCCACTGTGTACTGGTCGATGAAGCCCAGTTCCTCAGCCACGCGCAGGTGCTTCAGCTGGCAAGGGTCTGTGACTACCTGGACATTCCTGTGCTTGCCTATGGCCTTCGAACGGACTTTCTTGGCGAGCCTTTTGAGGGCAGCAAATACCTGCTCGCGATTTCCGATAACCTGAAAGAGATCAAGGCGATTTGCTACTGCGGCAGCAAGGCGACGATGGTGGTACGCCAGGACGAGGAGGGTAAAGCCATTACCTCTGGTGCCAGCATTGAAGTGGGTGGCAATGAGCGATATGTCTCGATGTGCCGCAAACACTTTTATGAATCCCTCGCCGCAGCGGAATCGAAATAGCGACGAGCCGATGTCGACCGAAGCACTTTTCAACATCCAACACCCCATCCTCCAGGCCCCCATGGCGGGGTCCGGATCCACTGACCTGGTAGCGGCTGTGAGCAATGCCGGTGGGCTCGGCGCCGCTGGTGCCGCGCCAATGAAGCCGGATGTCCTGCGTGCCCACATTCACGAGATTCGAGGCAAAACGGACAAGCCTTTCAACATCAATCTTTTTGCCCCGGCATCAGAACGTTATGACCAGAGCCTTGAACTTGGACCCAAAGCGAGGGCGCTGCTGGAAAGTTACCACCGCGAACTTGGCCTTGCGGAACTGCCAGAGGCGAGGGCGCTCTTTGGCCCGGCAGAAGCCCAGCTCGACGTTCTGATCGAGGAAAAAGTTCCCGTAATCAGCTTTCATTTTGGTGTTGAACAGGATCACGTTGAGCGCATTCACCGGGCAGGACTGAAAGTCATTTCATCCGCAACGACCATTGGTGAAGCGAAGACACTGGAAAGCCTGGGTGTGGATGCCGTTATCGCCCAGGGTGCCGAAGCCGGCGGCCATCGCGGTACCTTCCTTGGTAACTATCGCCAGGCGCTGATCGGCACCCTGGCGCTGGTGCCACAGGTTGTGGATGCAGTCGATATCCCGGTAATTGCAGCCGGCGGCATTATGGATGCCAGAGGCATTGTGGCATGTCGGGCGCTGGGTGCATCAGCAGTGCAGATGGGCACAGCTTTCCTTGGCTGCTCGGAAACCCGAATACCGCCTTTGTGGTTACAGGAGTTGAAATCGTCTTCTCCTTCAAGAGCCACGGTGACCACCGCCATGTCGGGCAAGCCAGCGCGTGGCCTGCGCAATCGCTATATCTCCGAGATGGAGTCGCTCGATGAACCGCTGTTGCCGTATTCGCTGCAGTATTCCGTTTCAGCGCCTCTTCGAAAGAAGGCCATGGACCAGGGTAACCCGGATTTCCCAACCATGTGGTCGGGCCAGGGGGTTCAGATGCTCAGGGAAATGCCGGCCGCGGAGCTGCTTGAGAGCCTGGTCCGTGAGTCAGAAGAGTTGTTATCACAGTTAGCAGGATCGCCTGACTGAATGTATAATCGCCGCCTCTCACGTGCCGGGGTGGCGGAACTGGTAGACGCGCCGGATTCAAAATCCGGTTCCTTCACGGGAGTGTCGGTTCGATTCCGACCCTCGGTACCACGAGAATCCTCGTAAGCCTTTATTAATGCGGGTTCTAGATAATAACCCGTCCTAATTTGGACGATATCTTGGACAATGTTACCCTTTCCATGGGTGGCGAGCATAGGGCTTGATCATGGCTAAACAGAGACGATGGCCCCCGAACGTTGGGGTCAATATGGGGCGAGTGCGATTCCGTAAGGCGATCCCGCCAGACCTCGCTATCGTGGCTGGCACGAAAGACTTCCAAGAGTATCTACCCCTAGACCCTTCAGCTTCGTTTGATGAAGCGTTTGAAGCAGCCAAACCAGCACGAGCCAGATACGACGCTTTCATTAAGAGCCTCAGCAATTCCTCTATCGACGCCTTCACCGAGAATGAGTTAGAAGCACTCGCAGCCAAGTACCTGAAGAAGGCTGATCTCAAGCGTGGTGATTTGGCGCTTCATAACATTGGGCCGGAATTCATAAAACGCTACGAGCTGGAAGGGGTCGAAGAAAGTCTGGGGCGTAAGCTCACCACAGACGATTTGAAGTTGTTGTTCTTCCCTGGCCTTGTTGAGCCAGCGGTAAGAGCAAAGACCGCTACTGCTCAGATCCAGAAGCTCCGTAAGGAACTTGGCCTGAGCGAGGGCGGCATGTTCAGTGTTAAGCCCAAGCCGACCATTCACGAGCTGGCACAGTTCAGAGCAGCCGAGGCCGCTGCTACGGTCCGGTCACGACAACCCCAGACTCTCTCGTGGTGGTGGAACGACTACCTGGAGTATCGGGGATTAACCGATCCAGAGGAACGAGGCACGAAAAGAATCCAGAGGTACTGGGATAGATTTTTGCTCTCGGTGGGTGACCACATCGTCACGTCTGACTCGCAGCAACTCATTGATGACGCGCTGGAGGATCAGATCGCCTATCGGGTTAAAGAAGTAACTGTCACCACCGCTAAGCGGGAGTTGTCAGAGGTGCTGGCTGCGCTGAATCGTATGGCAAGAAAGCAACGGCCAAAGTGGCCTGACTTTGTGGTGCCTGAAACACCTCCGCATGAAGAAGCTGAACGTGACCCGCTCTCAGTAGAGGACCAGATCATATTGGTGAAACACTGCCTAGATAATCCAGACGACTGGGTATCTGCTGTTCAGCTACTGGAGTTGCAGGGAGGCATGATGGCGAAAGAGATCAGTACTCTTCAAGTGGATGACTTGTTCCTGGAAGGCATGTATCCGCACATCGTGGTTAGACAGGGTAAAACAGTGGCACGGCCCAGAGTCGTCCCAATCGTGCTTGGGCTTAATGTCATCAAAACCAATATCCACGAAGCAATTAGGCGATTAGACGTGCAAGACCCTTCAGCGACTCCGCGTAGCAGGCTCAAGAAGATGTTTGAAGGTAAGTACACCTCACACCATCTGAGACATACGATCCGGGTAAATGGCACCGCGAATAACGTCAGCTATCTGGCTCTGCAAACGATATGCGGGTGGTCGGATGGCTCTATTAATAGACAGATGCTCAAGTACGGCAAAGCAGGTCTGGCTGATTCGTCTGAGGTGTTGAAGGCCACCCATCAAGCGTCGCTCGAGATTCACAAGCATCTCCGTCATTTGGAACCCCCCAAAGGCGAAAAAATCGTTAGGCTGCGTTAGCTGCGTTGAGCACGGCGCCCTCTATTCTGGACGGTCGATAGCAACCCTGGCTAGTCCCGATACCTCAAACTCTTTGTCCCATTGATACTTCATCTCCTCGCGAGCCCATTCTGAGTGCTTTAACGGTACTGCGATTGCATCATGAACAGGTAAGCAGACTATTCCCTCCTTGACGCCACTAAGCATCACGCGCTTTAGAATCTGCCCTTCGATACTTTGTGCATAAAGGCACCATCCAGTGAATAGCTCTAAACTAGGGAAAATCTTTTGTGTGGCATCCTTTAATGCTGATACCTGGACTTTACTGAGTCCCTCAATGTAACAAGCTTGGTGGGCTTTCACTTCATTACTACTCCCCATGGCCACAGTGATGAATTTCTTTACCATCGAACGATCTGGTATCTGAGCTAGGTCGCCGATTTCGGTGTAGGGGTCGTCACCGCCGTCCACGCCTCCATTGTTAGCCAAATTCATTCGTAAATGATTGGCGCTGAAGTCGACTTCGCATATGGGTTCTCCGTCTATCAGGGTGTTAATCCTCAAACGGATGCGACGGTCAGGTAGGTTCTGGAAAGGGGTGTAAAGCCTTCCCCCTTGGAAGGGACTATTCTTGTAAATGAGTTTTACTGGTCCCTTGCATGCCCAGGAGTGAGGTTTGAGAAAATCGTTGAGAGTGGCCATGTCTGCTTTGTCGGGATGATCCTTAGAGAGGCCGTGAATGACTGGTCCCCATTTATATTTAGGGTCATTTATCTCGAGATAAGGTGGTTGAATTGGTTGTTCGATTTGCAGGAAAAATTCCCACAGAGTTTCCATAAGCTTTGGCTTCGGAAAAATCCGATTTGTCTTTGGTTCCTTTTTGTAGCGCTTTCCCGGTAACAGTTCTACCAGGTCGTTTTGCTGTAGCCAATCTATGACAGTCTTTGTGGGCCTGTACGTGATCCCAAGTCTTTGAGCCCAATAATCTGAGTAGTAACGACTGTCACCTGGCACTAATAACCATTGCCTTTGGTACATGACGAAGCAGAGGTTGAGGAGAATCAGCTCCCAGTGTTTTCTCAGTTTCTCTACATCTTCCTGTTTGCGCTTCCCTTTGCTCGGTTCCAAGAAAGAGTCGTTCACGAGTGTCTCGAATGAACGCTTGCTAGGGCCTTTGAGGTAGTGCCTCAGCGGTTTCAAGTGTTCGTGATGGTCATTGTCATCCTGGGGCAGATCATCCACAGCAGATACGATCTCATAGAGTTTTCTGACGTAATCCGAAGGACTGTTATGCATAAGGTATACGGGGGGGTGGTTGGTCGGGGGTGGTTGGGTTTGTCTTGGTCTTATTTTATTGGATCTTTCAGAATTCACGGAGAAAAAGCTGATTCAAGGCACATCAGGTTGTCGTGACCTGTAGTAAGTTATTGATTTTGAGGGGGTAATTCTAAGGGGGGAGTGTGTGAGTCCCTGTAGGTCCCATAACCCACTGTAATTAAACGCTTTTCTGAGGGATCAAAACGTCGGAGACGCAAGCATAGCAAGGGGTTTGGCTATTTAGACAGTCCATTTTTAGGCCAAGATCGGTTTTAACCAAGAGATCACATCTATTGATGCTCAGTGGTGCCGGTATTCGGTGATAGTATTCCTAGCTCAGTAGTTCCGGAGGGTTTTGTTGATGAATCAAGCGGATGCAGAACGAATCGTAGCTCAAATAGCCTCGGGTAAGGAACCCTTTACAGCACCTGGAAAGTCTTTGACTGACCCAACTCTAAATCCAGAGGCAAATGCCGCGGCGCCAATGAATCCGATGCCTGGAGATGTCAGGCCGAAGTCGCTGAGCGAGAAGTACGATCCATCAACTACCAGATGAAGATAGCGAAGTTCCCGGCGCACCGAGATCTGTCCAGCTTTGACTTCAAGGAGAGTTCGATCTCAACCGAGCAGGTCAAAGCCTTACATCGTTGTGAGTTTTTGGATGAGGCAGAGAATGTTGTTCTGATTGGTGGCCCTGGCACTGGCAAGACCCATATCGCGACAGCCATAGGTATCCAGGCAATAACTCATCACCATCGAAGAGTCAGGTTCTTATCGACCATAGAACTAGTCAATGCGCTGGAACAGGAGAAACTCAATGGCAAACAGGGGCAGATCGCTAACCGCCTAAGCCATGTGGATCTTGTCATCCTGGATGAACTGGGCTATTTGCCATTCAGCCAAACCGGCGGTGCCTTATTGTTCCATCTGATGAGCAAACTGTATGAGCGAACCAGCCTGGTGATCACCACCAACCTGAGCTTTGGTGAGTGGTCGGCGGTCTTTGGTGATGCAAAGCTGACCACAGCACTTCTGGATCGGCTCACGCATCATTGTCACATCCTGGAGACTGGCAACGACAGTTACCGGCTCAGACATTCAACCACTAACAAAGAGAAGGAGACAAAAACGAGGAAAAAGGCCAAAACCTGAGCCATAATCAGGTCATCTAGGTGGGTCAATTTTCAATGCAAAACCTGGGTCAGATTTGAGTGCAAATCAACAAAGCTGGAGGCTGAATCGGCTGGAGATGTTGCACTCGATCGATCAAACGAGGCAGCCGTGATAATGGGGAAACTCTACAAGGTTTCTGACCTGAAATATGTAATCGAGAGGTGCGGAAGAGAGTTCATTGCCAAGCGCTCCAAGATCCCCTTTAGAGTCATTATCCTCTTCGTGGTAACGGAAGAGAGCTCGTAATGGTTTGATGTTTACAGTCTCCCCCGTACTATTTGCTAAGAGGTAACTCTAATGATAGTTCCTTTCGCTTACGTGGAATTGCGTAAACCATCTTATCCATTTGTTGGCTCTGGAGTTAAAGATTGCCTGCTAAACCTCACGTGCGTGGCGGGTGGATGGCTGGGCGACATAGCGGATATCAGATCGGCAGCTTGAGTCAAGATCACTCGAGTTGACAGCGAATTGGCTGAATTCAGATACAGGCCACGATGCATGTAGGGACAGGGGATGTTGCGCAATAACCTGTAGCGAAGTTCAGATGTCGAATGATGTGCAACCCTTTCTTATTCTTGTATTGGCTATCCGGATCGCTTCTGTGACAGACTGAATAAATGATTGGCTGGTAATGCGATTGAGAAATTATTGTGAGCAGGATTGAGAATGTCAGTCTGACACCTTCCGAATACAGGAATGCAGTTTTCATCGACTTTGAGGGAAGAAAATCTCTCAATGGTGAACACTATCCATTGCCATACATGGCAGGCGTTTTCAGGCCGAGGAAGAAGGGTAAAAATGGCACGTACGAAGCTGTCTTTTTCAAGGAGTCATGGAAGCCTGCCGCAAATGGCTCCTCCGGTCGGGCACGCATAGCCGATATCGAATCTTTTACAGAAGAGTTGCTGGAAGAAATCAGTACAGAAGACAAACGCGTTGTTCACTGGACTATCCATGAAAAGGAGATTCTTCAGCGCCATCTTCCAGCGAGTCTCTTTAAGCAGCTGGAACCTTTCCTCTACAATGTCCACCCAATTGCAAGGCGATATGCTAATCGCTTCCGCAAATTCGGCGTGCAGCAGAGCGCTAAAGGAAAAACTCTCGAAGAGTTCTTCAGTGTCCTTTACCAAAAGAGAAACCCGTATCCCCCTTTGCCGCTCGGTCCTTCAATCGTGTGCCAGAGAATTGATCGTGCCTGCGAACGAACTCAACGATGGAGAAAGTTCACCGATAAACAGCAGGAGTATGTCAGAGATCTGCTTGCCTATAACGAGGGTGATTGTCGCGCAACTTGGCTCATTGCACGAAGAATAGGCAATTTCTATGCGTCTGAGTTGTGTGATTCATAGACATCCTTTCAATAAAATTGGTTGCTATGGACAAAGAAGTCAAAGCACGTCTTCGCTGGGTGAAGATGTATGAAATTACTGGTAACGCTGGACTTACCTGTAGGCGGTGTGGCATCTCTAGGCCG
>JADHNI010000070.1 GCA_016779585.1 Pseudomonadales bacterium | reverse complement strand
TTGCGATCACCCAACCATGACCTGGGTGGCTCGGCTCTACAAAGAGAAACGATAGCAAGAAATGAAAAAACTGCTGATCTCACTCGCATCCCTCCTGCTGATCTGCATCCTCACCTGGTCACAGAAAATCCCCATAGCTCAGCTATTCCTCGACAAGCGTTTCGATCTGCAACTGGAACTCGAATCGCTGGAAATTTTTCCGGGAAAAGTTCTACGCGCGCGAGGCACAGGATTCTCCCTTTCGGGTGAAACGTTTGAAGCCAGGGCAAGCGATGTCAACGTTGAGTTAAGACTGGATCGGCTGCGAGGCCAGGGTTATTACCTTACACGGGTAGAGGCGAGTGATGGCCTGGTGGACATCGTTCGTCGGGAACAGGATGCAAAACCTGATGAAGATGCAGACACCGCCCCCAGGAAACCCATACGGTGGATTCCCCAGTCATTTAAACTCAATAACATCACCCTGCACTACCAGGATGATGATCAGGACATCAACACCACGCTGGAACGTTGTTTGTCGACCCGCCGCGCAGATAGCAGCGGGATAGACATCAACTGCAGTGGCCAGCTGCAGCAGGCGCCGATTGAAATTGTAGGCCGCTACGGCTTGCCGGACCCTTCCGGGAATGCAGAGCCTCTTGACCTGCGCGTAAACTGGGGAAAGTACAGCCTGACTGCCGAGGGCAAGCTGGACGCCATATCCAGGCTACGAGGTGCTGACCTCAATCTCAGCCTGACAGCACCCACGGCACCCCCCCTCTTGAAACTGTTGGGGGCAACGGAAGTCAGGGAAGATGTCGTTGAGCTTGCGGGCAGCATCAGTCACGACAACTCCGGCTATGCTATCCGGATGTTCGGAGAACTCAGCGGCATCGCTCTCAGCCTGGATGGTCTAGTCAGCGACTTCGACGAGCATGCGTCTTTTGAGGCGAACTTCAGTGTTGCCGGTCCGTCACTCTTTGAAATTGGTGCATTGTTCAACGAGTTCAGGCTGCAACCGCAACCCTTCTCCACCTCAGGACATGTCTCGTTCAAGGATAATCAGCTGACGTTGACGGACATGCGCATTGGTGTTGAACAGGGTCTGATACTGGCGAGCGTCGATATGCCGGATTTTCCCGACACAGTCGGCATGGAAGTCGACATCAAGGCAAAAGGCTTCAAACCCAACCTGCTGAGACCCGTGGCTGACCTGTGTGAACTGCCCCACGAAGAGATCGACATAGATGTGTCGGTAATCGTCAATGATGAGGGGCAGACACTCAGTGTTGACCTGGATGGTCCGAGTTTCGATGCGATGGCGCACGGCACACTGAACGAAACACCGGGCACTGCGAATCTGAACGTTAACATTACTGGCAACTCGCTTGAGATACTTGGGCACTGCATCGGCCTGTCGCCACTCAAGGTCATTGCACCACGCCTGAAGGTAGGTGGCACCATGACTGATCCCCGGTTTTCCGTCGATACCGCGTCTACCGCGCTATCAACCAGCGCAGCATTTTTTTCCGGCGGGGTCAGCGTACTGGCAACAAGTCTCTGGGACAGGATGAGTTCGAGCACAGATGCCTGCACCCAATTACAGCAACAGGCGATTAAACTTCCCGAGTTCAAGGCTCACACAACTGAGTAACTGGCGATTGGTTTATACTCTGCTCAAAAAGAAGAACGATGCACAAAGCCAATCACTTCAGTTCCACGTTCGGGTTTCTTATGGCCGCGACAGGATTCGCTGTTGGCCTGGGCAACATCTGGCGTTTCCCCTACATCACCGGTGAAAACGGTGGCGGCGCATTTGTCATCGTCTACCTGGGTTGCGCACTGATCATCGGTATTCCCATACTGATTGCAGAACTTCTGATGGGTCGCATGGGCCAGGGTAACCCGCCACTGGCGATGGAAAACGTGGCGCTTGCCAACGGCAAGTCAGCTGCCTGGAAACATGCGGGTCACCTGCATCTACTGACCGCTTTTACCATCCAGGGAACCTACTGCGTCGTTGCCGGCTGGGTTCTCTGGTACCTTTTTAAAGCCATTACAACCGGATTCACTGACATCAGCGCAACGGCCGCGGCAACCCAGTTCAACGACGTCCTGGGTAGCGTTGGCGGTATGCTCACCTGGACTGCTGTTGCCCTGCTGCTCACCAGCGTCATTATCTATGCCGGTGTAAACGATGGCATTGAACGCTCGGTGCGGGTGCTGATGCCGACACTCTTCCTGCTGATGATCGTCCTGGTGATTTTTAACGCAACTCAGGCAGGTTTTGGTGATGCCCTCGCCTACCTGTTTACTCCCGACTTTTCGAAGATTGACGGCGGCACCTTTCTCGCCGCAGTCGGCCAGGCATTCTTCAGCATTGGTGTAGGTATGGCCGGTATGCTGATTTTCGGCTCTTATCTACCCCAGGAAGTTTCCATTACGAAATGTGTGTTGGTCATTATCATTATCGATACCTGCGTCGCCCTGTTTGCAGGTCTCATGATTTTCCCAATGGTTTTCCGGTTCGGCATGGACCCGGCTGGCGGACCTGGACTCATATTCCAGACCCTGCCGGTCGCTTTCGCGCAGATGCCGGGTGGCCACTTTGTCGCAATCCTGTTTTTTACCCTGCTCACTGTTGCCGCCGTGACTTCCATGGTTGGCCTGATGGAACCCCTTGTTGCCTGGGTTGAAGATACCTTCGATCTGCCACGCCACCAGGCGACCGTCATCATGTTTGTTTCGATCAGCGCACTGGGCGTATTGAGCACTCTTTCCTACAACGTAATTTCTGACTGGACCGTAGGTTCCATGGACCTGAACGGCATCCTCGACTATCTGGCCAACCAGGTCATGCTGCCACTTGGTGGATTGCTTATCGCCATCTTCTCTGCCTGGCAGGTCCACAAGGTGAACCTGAAAACAGAATTGCCGCTGATGCCGGATATTGTGTTCGAAATCTGGCATATCCTGCTGCGATTCCTGTTGCCTTTCGCCATCGTCATCATCCTCGTAACGGGACTCGGCTAAGCTGGAAAACGCCACTTCTGGTGGGATGACTAAAAAAGTGAAGCCCGCTACAATTACCCCCTTTTGACCATAGAGATACCCCTTGGAACTTGAATTTACCGAAGAGGAACTGGCCTTCCGCGAGGAAGTACGGCAGTTGCTTGCAGAAGAGCTCACTGATGAAATCAAGCAGGCCACGGCGAAGACGACGACGGTGTTCGCCGATAAAGACGTGGCCGTCGCCTGGCAGAAGATCCTGCACAAGCGAGGCTGGGCCGGCGTTTCCTGGCCGAAAGAATTCGGCGGCACCGGTTGGACCTCGAACCAGCGATACATATTTAACCAGGAGTGCCTGAAAGCAGGAGCCCCCGGCCTGATCCCACTGGGCCTGCGTATGCTGGCACCCGTGATTTTCAAGTACGGCACCAAAGAACAGCAGGACTATTACCTGCCGAAAATTCTTTCCGGTGAACACTACTGGTGCCAGGGTTACTCAGAACCAGGCTCTGGTTCTGACCTGGCCAGCCTGAAAACCCGCGCGGCAAAAGACGGCGACTACTATGTCGTGAATGGCACCAAGATCTGGACGACACACGCTCAGTTTGCTGATCACATCTTCTGCCTGGTTCGCACAGACATGGACGCGCGCCCTCAGGCAGGTATCAGTTTCCTACTGATCGATATGGACACCCCCGGCGTCACGGTGGAACCCATCATCACCATGGCCGGTGATCATGAAGTAAACCAGGTCTTCTTCGACAATGTACGGGTTCCCGTCACCAATCGCGTCGGTCCCGAGAATGAAGGCTGGACCGTCGCCAAGTACCTGCTTGAATTTGAACGGGGCGGCGGCACCGCTGCGACGGGATTGCAGCTGGGCATGCAGGAACTCAACCTGATGCTTGACGACCTGCCACAAGAACATGAACTGAAGAAACGGGCAACAGAACTCGAAATCGAGGTTGCGGCGTTGAGCCATATGGAAACGGACCTGCAGGCTCGAGTCGCGGCTGGCATGAACCTGGGTTCAGGCTCATCACTGATGAAAAACATGGTCAGCAATCTTGGCCAGCAGCTGTCCACCACCCGACTCGAAGCGCTTGCCTACTACGGACTACCGCACAACAACCTGCTCTGGTTGAATGGCGAGGAAGGCGTCGGCGAAGAACGCCAGCAGACAGCCATCGGGACCTATCTCAACAACCGGGCTTCCTCCATCTTCGGTGGTTCCAAGGAAGTTCAGAAAAACATCATTGCAAAAACCGTCCTCGGACTTTAACCCGGCGGTAAACAAAGGGGCCCAGACCATGGCTGACCTGAAAGGAAAAGTGGCACTGATTTCCGGTGCAGCAAGATATCGCGGCCTTGGCAGGGCCATGGCACTTAGACTCGCAGAAGATGGCGCTGATATCGTTGTCACCGGTCGCGCAAAAAATCCTGATGACCGTCCCGACAACGAGAAAGACATCGGCTGGACCGGCGTGCAGTCCCTGGCTGAAGAAATTGAAGCCATGGGCAACAAAGCACTGGCTGTAGAGGGCGATGTTACTAACAGGGAAGATGTGGAACGCATTGTTGCAGCCGCAAAAGCCAGATTTGGCACCATCGATATCCTGGTAAACAATGCCGGTGTACCCAGCGGTGCAGGTGCTGCGCCTATCCTCGATATGGATGATGATCTCTGGTACGACACCGTCGACGTCAACCTGAACGGCGTTTATCTCATGACCAGGTTCGCCGGTCGCCTGATGCGTGAAAACGGAAACGGTGGTTCCATTATCAACATCTCGTCCACCGCAGGTCGTCGCGGAATTCCGGATTATGGTGCCTACTGCGCAACCAAGTTCGCAGTGGTCGGATTTACACAGCAACTGGCCCTGGAGCTGGCATCCAGCAACATACGGGTTAATTGCATTGCACCCGGTTCTCACTCGACTGACATGATGGACGGGACTATCGGCAGAACCGCTGACAGGTTTGGCATCAGTACAGATGACGTGACTGCGGGCATCCGCAGAGCAGCGCCTATGGGCCGGCAGGGTTTGCCAAGCGAGCTGGCTGCCAGTGTATCTTTCCTGGCGGGTGACGACTCCAGTTTTATGACAGGCCAGACACTGAATGTGGACGGCGGCGCACATATGTCATGAAGGCAGGATCGTTTTTCCCCGGCACGCATTACTCATCGCTCTATGCCATGGCCGGGGACGATTGCTCACTTTTCTTCGACCTGAACAACCTCACACCAAAGCAGCAACAGGATCACCAGGACAACATTGAACTCACCGCTATGCTGCAGGTGGCCCTGTCCTGTATCGGGCACAGTCGAGATCACCTCGCACTGTATGAGAACTACCAGGAACCTGACCTGCAGCGCGTACTGATGCGCTATCACGATTTCTTTACACGCATGGTCGATGACGTGGTGCCGACAGATCATTTCAGCTACCACCCACCGCTCAGCTATTACGATTCCGTGGCCTCGCTGATTGCAAAGAACCCGGATCTCACTGACGTGGCCAACCTGTACATGTCAAGCGGCTCCAACTCTGTGATTCATCAAAGCGATGAGCTGCTCCAGGTGAACCGCAACGTGAATTCCAAGCAACACTTCGCGGAACATGCACCGGCTTTTGGTATACCCGTACCCGACACGATGATCACCACCAAGGCGAAACTGGAAAGCGAAGATGTGAAGTCGTTTTTCAGAAAACATGGCAACAGGATCGTGGCCAAGCTGCTAGGTCTCGCAGGCGCAAGAAACGTCGCGATGGTAGACAGCATCGACGACTGTCGTGACTTTGTGACCGAATACGATGATGACTTTGTCATCCTGCTGCAGGAACGACTGGATCTGGATTTTTACTCCGAGATGACCGTAGACCTGGTGGTTTCAGCTGATGACATCAGGTTATCCAATGTGCGCAGGATCCTGTTCGCTGATGGCCTCTGGGTGGGCAACCTGATCGGCGATGCCGTGTCACTGAACGACGAGCAATGGCAGGCGCTCAGGCAGGTGGGCGAATACGCACGACACCACGGATACGTTACTGAGGAAGGCAGCAACCTCGGAATCGACTATTTTGTGGGCAAAGACGGCAGTGTCATCGTGACGGAAATCAATGCGCGATGGACCGGCGGGCTGTTCCCTGCAGAAATCCTGCGGCAAACCGGTACCGGCGGTCGGGATGCGGTTCCATTCTTCGACCTGGTGCTCATCGAGAAGCGCGATGCTTACGTGGATTTCATCGACCGCTACCTGGTGGGCGAATACGAAGGGGACTTTGCCATGGCACCATTTGGTTTCGGCTGCTTCCCCATCAATATGGAAGGCCAGGATTTTTTCTATACCTGGCAGGCTGTGGTGGGCGACCTGGACGCTTTCAAAAAGGTGAAGCAGGCAGAACTCGGTGATGGCGCCATGATCACGGCTGACATCATTTCACTCGACTGATTCATCGATGCAACAGCCTTTCCGCCAGGGGCACCAGCTCGTCAGCAAGTTCCGGAAACTTGATCTCCTTTGCAGCTTTCTCAGGCGTCATCCATTTCCTGACACGCTTACCACTTTCCCACTCATCATCAGGCAGCAGCGTGTCCACACGCATCGAAAAAAAAGACACCGACAATTCTGCGCCCCATTTCCTTAGAGGAAAGGTAGTGGTCGGTTCTGCATCTATATCACCCTGGACACCTGCCTCTTCCTCTGCTTCTTTCGCTGCCGATGCAGCCGCCGACTGGCCAGGTTCGACAATACCCTTGGGCATAGACCACTTTTTACCATCCATATCGCCGATCAGAAGGAACCTCAGCACTCCGTTGTCAATTTCATAGGGGATAGCTCCGGACTGGATATAGTAGTACTGGGGGCGATCTCGCCACTCAATCCCAATATCGGTAAAGAAGTGAAAACGCTCAGGCAGATCATCGGGGCGAATCAACAAGGTTTCGTCATGGCGGCAAACGGCAAGGGTCGCCGTCGTCATCAGCTTGCCTTTGGTCGTGAGCTCTAGTGGTGTAACAGCCAGGTTCTCGAGCCACATTTCCATTCCCGGATTGTGCCCGACCATGAGAAGCCGCTGGCAGACCTGTTCATCTGCAACGTCTCCCAGGGCCGCGGCAGATGCATGGTATAGACGCTCATCTACCTGGATATCCGACACGGTCATTCCCGCCGCCTTGACGCATTTCTCTGCCGTTTCCAGCGCACGCTTCGCCGGCGAGCTAATCACACAATCAGGCAACAGTTGATTCGCTCGCAGGTAGTCACCCACCCGTTGCGCGTCTCTCTTGCCGCGATCAGACAAGGGTCTCAGAAGGTCATCAACACCCTCCGGCCATTCAGACTTGCCATGGCGCAACAGGAGAAGCTCCATCACTGACTGGCTCAGGAACCGGTGTAGTTAGGCTGGCGTTTCTCTACAAACGCCATCATCCCCTCTTTCGCATCGTTGGTACGAGAACACATCAGCTGGTTCCTGTTCTCGATCGCCATGGCAGCTTCAAGGCCGGCCGCATCGATTGCCATGTTCAGGCCTTCCTTGGTCAGGCGAAGCCCCATTGGTGACGTTGTAAGCATTTCGTCAATATATGGCTGCGCTGCCGCTTCAAGCTGGTCGTCCGGCACGACCTCAGACACCAGGTTTGTCGCAAGCGCCCTGTCGGCATGGATAAAGCGGCCCGTCAGCATCAGTTCCGAGGCAACCGAGGTACCCACCAGTCGCGGCAGAAAATAACTGGAACCCATATCGCAGGCCGACAAGCCGATTCGGATAAAAGCAGCGTTCATCTTCGCGGTTTCTCCTGCGATCCGGATATCCGAGGCAAGAACAAACGAGAAACCGCCACCACAGGCAGGTCCCTGTACCAGCGAAATGATCGGCTGCGGGCACCGGCGCATACGTATGTAGACTTCAGCGAGATAACCCTGGAAGCCCATGCCACCGCCAAACGGCTGCTCATAGGTACCAGCCTGGGATGCCTTGATATCAAGACCAGCACAAAAAGCACGACCGGCACCGCGCATAACCACAATTCTTGTGTCCCTGTCTTCCATCAAACCACCGAAGTAATCACGGAGTTCTGTCACCATCGGCGTATTGATTGAATTCAGTGCCTCCGGTCGATTCAGCGTCAGCCAATCCACCTGGCCACGCTTTTCAATAGAAATGGTCTCGTACATGTTTACCCCTTTTTGTCGTTCGTATTGTCAGTTAACCAGTTTGCGGATCGAAGAAGGATCAGGCGCACCTGGCATAAACATCACTACCGCATCATCAAAACCCATGCCTGCATAGCGAGCGAGCGTGTCTTCAAGTTCGCTGAGGTCTGTCTCACCAGTGATGAGAATCGTAGATACGATGGCGCGCTTGCCGCCGGCTTCGCGATAACCAGGAATCGTTTTCTCCAGGTCATCAGCATTCCTGTGCGTGCCCGAGGCTATCCAGAAGTCAAATTCTTTCGCAGCTCGTGCCACACCTTTACCCCAGGTACCGTACCCAAGCTTTGGACCACCGGCGACACCTGACCACGGGCTGATTGACCTGCCCTCCTGCTCGCCATCAGAGAACCAGCCACGCAGCAGCGCCAGTTTTTCATTGAACGTATTGAAGCGTGCATCAAAATCACTTCGATGTATCAGGTGATCCACTTCCGTGGAACCTGCACCCACGCCCAGAAGCAGTCGACCACCAGCCACCTGCATCAAAGAAAATGCCTTGAGCGCAACATCAACGGGTTCGTAAAGAGATAACTGCAGAATCCCGGTGCCCAGTTCAACCTTATCGGTCGCGACCACGGCAGCCGTTAGTGCAATAAACGGGTCGCTCATCATAAAGCCGCGCCCCGTGGCCTGTGCACTCCAAAGGCTGTCGAAACCCTCACCTTCCAGCTCTCGCGCCTGTTCAGCCAGGCTATTCGCGTTCGCAGGATCTACAGGCCCAAGTAGAGCGCCCAATCTCATACGTGTGTCTCCATGTATTGCTTCAGCAACCGGTAACTGCGACTGCCAAACCAGGAATAAAACTCACCATCAACCAGGGCGCCATTAAAACCGGCCTGCGAAAGCGCATCAACATGCCGGCCAAACGGATAAGGTTCGGAGGAAAAAAGGTAATAGGTATCGGGGTCAGGCAGCCGGGAAGCATCCAGTTCGGGATAGGGTTTTTCATGGTCGGGCATGAAATCCGAGAGACCCACCTTTTTCAGCACGGAACCAATAAACGTCTGTTGGCTGACGGCCATCCAGGGATTACGCCAGATCATGTATTCAATGCGCTCAAACCCTGACGAACGTTCACCGACCCGATCAAACACAGCGGGCAGTTCGGTAAACCCACGAAAGTCCAGGTCGGGTATGTCTGCGAGCACCTGCCAGTCTTTACCGAGCTGATCGAGAGCAGTGTCACTGACCACACTGGCGAGCTTCTGTAATTCAGTCCCGACAGACTCAATCGAAGTGACATGTGTTGCGTGGAGTGGAAAGGGACAGTCTTCAGCCATTGGCAGGGTGTTTTCTTCCCTGTCCATCACAACCAGGTCAGGCTTCAGGGTTTCACAGAGATCCCAGTTGACGTCTTTCGTACCACCCACCACGGCAATGCTCTCGACGCTATGCTCCGGGTGGATACAAAACCGGGTTCGTCCTACAACGTTAATGCCGCAATCAATCAGCGTTTCCGTCAGGCTGGGTACCAGGGAAATGACGCGCAAGGTCAGCGCTTTACGTTAACGTGATCAAAGGGACAATGCCGGCACGCACTGCCGCAACAGCGCCCGCGAGCGAGATGATAGCGCTCAGTGAGCACCATCAACCCGTCTTCGAGGTAATAGTGAACGCCTTCGACCAGTTCCCTGATCGGCCAGCTGTCAGGTTCCGACATATCGCCGCTTAGGTACTGCGTCGATACTGGCCGCCCACTTCAAAGAAGGCGTCCGTCAGTTGACCGAGCGAGCAATGGCGCACGGCTTCCATCAGCGCTTCAAATCCGTTACCACCTTCAGACACTACCTGCTTGAGTTGATTCAAAGCGGCTTCCGAAGTATCTGCATGACGTGACTGGAAGTCAGCAAGTCGGGCAATCTGGCTCTGCTTTTCTTCTTCGGTTGAGCGCGCCAGTTCAATGGTGGTTTCTTCCGGCTCTGACTCGGGCCGGAACGTATTTACACCAATGATCGGCAGCGAACCATCATGCTTCAGGGTCTCATACTTCATGGACTCTTCCTGGATCTTGCCCCGCTGGTAGCCGGTTTCCATCGCGCCCAGCACACCGCCACGGTCAGAGATGCTTTCAAACTCACGCAGCACCGCTTCTTCAACCAGGTCTGTCAGCTCATCGATGATGAATGAACCCTGGTTCGGGTTTTCAGTTTTGGTGACACCAAATTCGCGGTTGATGATCAGCTGGATCGCCAGCGCACGTCGTACCGATTCCTCGGTTGGTGTTGTGATCGCTTCATCGTAAGCATTGGTATGCAGGCTGTTGCAGTTATCATTGATCGCGAGCAGCGCCTGCAGCGTCGTACGAATGTCGTTGAACTGCATTTCCTGTGCGTGCAGCGAACGGCCAGAGGTCTGGATGTGATATTTCAGCTTCTGGCTGCGCTCGTTGGCGCCATACTTCTCACGCATGGCCACCGCCCAGATACGACGAGCGACACGACCGATCACTGTGTACTCCGGATCCATACCGTTGGAGAAGAAGAAAGACAGGTTCGGAGCAAAGTCGTCGATATGCATGCCGCGAGCCAGGTAAGCCTCAACAAAGGTAAAGCCATTGGCCAGTGTAAAAGCCAGCTGGGAAATCGGGTTCGCCCCGGCTTCAGCGATGTGATATCCGGAGATAGACACCGAGTAGAAGTTACGTACCTGCTTATCAATAAAGTACTGCTGGATGTCACCCATCATGCGCAGGCTGAATTCTGTGGAGAAAATACACGTGTTCTGGCCCTGGTCTTCCTTCAGGATATCCGCCTGCACCGTGCCACGCACGTTGGACAGTGCAAACGCCTTGATCTCGGCATGCTCTGCCTCAGTCGGTTCACGACCTTCTTTTTCCTGGAACTTCTCAACCTGCTGGTCGATCGCCGTGTTCAGGAACATTGCGAGGATTGCCGGAGCCGGACCGTTAATGGTCATGGACACCGAAGTGCTCGGGTTACACAGGTCAAACCCGCCATAAAGAACTTTCATGTCATCCAGGGTCGCGATGGACACACCTGAGTTACCGATCTTGCCGTAGATGTCCGGGCGGGTCGCCGGGTCAAAGCCATAGAGGGTTACACTGTCGAAAGCCGTGGACAGGCGTTTCGCGTCAGAGTGCTCCGACAGCTTCTTGAAGCGACGATTGGTCCTGGCGGGGTCGCCCTCACCGGCAAACATACGTGCCGGATCTTCACCTTCACGCTTGAACGGGAACACACCTGCAGTAAACGGGAAGTATCCCGGCATGTTTTCCCGCTTCAGGAAGCTGAGCAATTCACCGTGATCTTCATAAGGCGGAACAGCAACACGGGAAATCCAGTTACCGGAAAGTGATTCACTGCCGAGGCGTGTGCGGATTTCTTTACCTGAAGACGTTGTCTCAACACGTTCTTCGCCCTGGTAGCTTTCCTTCATCGCAGGCCAGTTTTCCAGGAGCTTGCGATTCTCGGGAGTCAGAGCATCTTCTTTCTGTTCAATCAGCACACCGATCTTTTCGTTTTCTTCACCCAGCATATCGAGTGTGCCGCGAAGCTGCTGTCGCTCTCGTGCGATGCGTGCCTGCTCCTGCGTGTCTGAGTGGTAGGTACGAACGGCTTCTGCAATTTCCGCGAGATAACGAACACGCGCTGAAGGCACAATGACTGACCGTTCACTTGGAACGCGGCTGTCAATGTAAGGAAGCTTTGATTCCCACTCACGCAGGCCCTTCTCGCGCAGGATGGCCAGCAGGCCGTGATACGCGGCAGATACTCCATCATCACCGAAACGTGATGCAATCGTGCCGTAGACGGGCAGTTCCTTCGGAGACTTGTCCCAGGCCTCGCGGTTACGCTGCACCTGCTTTGCGACATCTCGCTGTGCGTCTTCAGCACCTTTACGGTCAAATTTGTTGATAACTACAAGGTCCGCAAAATCCAGCATGTCGATTTTTTCGAGCTGGCTCTGCGCGCCGAATTCCGGTGTCATGACATACATGGATGCATCCACGTAAGGCACGATACCTGCATCACCCTGGCCGATTCCCGGCGTTTCAACGATGATCAGATCAAAATCAAACTTTCGCGCAGCCGCAATCACCTCAGTCAGGTAGTCAGGAACCTCACCGGTGGAGTGTCGAGTCGCAATGGACCGCATATAGATGTTGTCTGCATAAATCGAGTTCATGCGGATGCGGTCACCGAGCAATGCACCGCCGGTTTTCCGGCGGGTCGGATCAATAGCGAGGATTGCTATATTTGCCGTGTCGCCGCTGTCCGTCCGGAAGCGGCGAATAATTTCGTCCGTCAGGGAAGACTTACCCGCTCCACCGGTTCCGGTGATACCCAGGACCGGTGTGGAACGATCTGAACCCAGCTTCAGCGCAGCAAGATCCGCGGCACCCATTTCCCCGCGTTCAATCGCGGTGATCATGCTGGAAAGCGCAAGGTAATTGTCCGCCTGCACTTCCTGCGAGCTTTGGCCGGTTGAACCGGCTGCACGGCACTGATCCACCATGTCCTGGATCATGCCGACAAGGCCCATATTCATGCCGTCCTGCGGTGAATAGATGCGAGCGACTCCATAGTCATGAAGCTCCTGGATTTCTTCCGGCACAATCACACCACCGCCACCGCCGAACACCTTGATGTGTGACGCGTTATTCTCTTTCAACATGTCCACGACGTACTTGAAGTACTCGACGTGACCACCCTGGTAAGAGCTGATCGCAATACCCTGCACGTCTTCCTGGAGTGCAGCCTGCACAACTTCCGCAACACTGCGGTTGTGCGCCAGGTGAATCACCTCAACGCCCAGCGATTGCAGGATTCGACGCATGATGTTGATTGATGCATCGTGCCCGTCAAACAGGCTCGCCGCGGTGACGAACCTGAGCGGCGGCTGTTCCTGGACAGTTTGAGTACTGCCTTCGACTGATCTGACTTTAGCTTCTGACATGATTGTGCCCTCTTATTCTGCTGTAACCAGCAGTGTCATAGTGTTCTTGAGATTGTCGTGCAATTGCCTGGTTTCCTCCAGGTCGCTTGGGTTCGCCAGCCAGTAATACACGATTCCAATGACTGACGCACAGAACTGGGCAGCAATCGCATCTGCCCGTGATTTTGTCTCGATTCGAATCTGGGGATCTGCCTTGATCCAGCTCACCATATCCTGGTGACGACGGCTGTGAATGTTGCCGATGATGGTGGACAGCTCAGAGCCGGCATTCACTGATTCGAACCAGAGTGTGTAAAAAGCACGAACCTGGTCCGGCGCCTCCACACAGAACCGATAGTGCTGGTCCAGTGCATCATGAATGGCTTCAAGCCCGGTCTTCCTGTCGGTGGCTTCGGTCAATTGCGACAACCAGATCTCACCCACGTTCCGCAGCACAAAAGCAAACAGGTTATCCTTGGAACCGAACCGCTGACCGGCAAGACCCCGCGAGTAGCCAGCCATAAGTCCGACTTCCTTGAGGCTGGTAGCAGACGGGCCGAGCTCGACGATCAGGCGTACGGCTGCTTCCAACATCTTCTTGTCGGAAATCTCCGTTCTTTCCGCCTGGGTCAGGCGACCTGTCTGCTTGATGGTCATGTGCTAGAAGCACTCCTCGTTCAGCGCCACCCCAATATCGGCACCCGTAATCACAGCATCCATGTAGCTGCGATGTCTCGGCAGCATCTGCGAGAAATAAAAGCGCACCGAGGTCAGCTTCTTTTCATAAAAGTCACGCTCGCCACCGGATAGCCCCTCTGTCGCCTTCTCTGCTGTCTTGGCCATGTACCAACCGCCGGCAACATATCCCATGGCCATCAGGAAGTTGTAAGCCACGGCGCCGACAAACTTCTGGTTGGACTGGGCATTTTCAAGAATGTAGCGGGCCGTCGCCTGCAGGTTTTCAGTGGCGTCACGCAGTGCCGAACCAATTGGCTTGAGGTCGTTGTTGCCTTCGAGTTTCTGGGCGGTATCGAGCACCTCATCGAGATATGAAGTCAGGGCTGCACCCTGGTCTCGGAGCAGTTTTCTTCCAACCAGGTCATTCGCCTGGATGCCGTTTGTACCTTCATAGATAGAAGTAATTCGAGCGTCACGATAATGTTGGGCAGCACCGGTTTCTTCAATGAAACCCATGCCACCGTGCACCTGCACACCCAGTGAGGTCACTTCATTAACGAGTTCCGTGCACCAGGCTTTCACCACAGGTGTGAGCAGTGCAAAGCGTTCATCGTAGCGACGCTTCTCATCATCATCACGACCGTGAGTCCTGAAGTCGTGGGAGTAAGCACCATCATAGGTCAGGCCGCGCATGGCGTCGGTCAGGGACTTCATCTGCATTAGCATGCGCTGCACATCGGCATGCTCGATAATGCGCGCCGGTTCACCAGTTTCAACATTACGGCCCTGCACCCGTTCCTTCGCGTAGGCCAGCGCATCCTGGTAGGCACGCTCAGAAAGAGCGACACCCTGCAGGCCGACCTCCAGGCGGGCGTGATTCATCAGGGTAAACATGCAGGCAAGGCCA
The DNA here is from genome assembly GCA_016779585.1 of Pseudomonadales bacterium. GTDB lineage: Bacteria > Pseudomonadota > Gammaproteobacteria > Pseudomonadales > Azotimanducaceae > UBA9659. The sequence continues at coordinate 2,215 of JADHNI010000070.1, read as the reverse complement.
TCACCCGGCTCACCAATCAGGTAACCAACAGCACCCTCATTCTCGCCAAAGCTCATCACACAGGTCGGGCTCGCATGGATACCCAGCTTGTGTTCCGTGGATACCACACGCAGGTCGTTACGTTCGCCCAGGGATCCGTCTTCGTTGACCATGAACTTGGGTACGAGAAACAGGGAAAGGCCTTTGTTACCGGGAGGCGCGTCAACCATCGGCGCAAGAACAATATGGATGATGTTCTCCGCCATGTCGTGTTCACCCCAGGTGATATAGATCTTCTGGCCGCGAATGCGGTAGTGATCACCTTCCGGTTCGGCTCTTGTCTTCAGCGTGGAAAGATCTGAACCGGCATGGGGTTCCGTCAGGTTCATGGTTGCCGTCCACTTACCGGTGACAAGATTCGGCAGATACTTGTCTTTCAGTTCATCGTTGGCGTGAGCGCTTAAGGCATCGATACCACCAGCCGTCAGCATCGGGCACAGGGCCATGGACGTGCAGGCGCTGTTCCACATCTCTGCAGCTGCAAGGTGGACCAGGAAAGGCAAACCCTGGCCACCATACTGCGGGTTCTGCGCGAGGCTGAGCCACTGGTTTTCGACAAACAACTGGTAGGCGTCAGCAAAACCTTCCGGCGTGCGAACCGAGTCGCCTTCTATTTTCACACCCTGGGTATCACCTACCCTGTTCAGCGGGCTAATGACTTCACCGGCAAATTTGGCTGCCTCATCCAGGATGGCACCAGTCAGTTCCGGGGTCGCCTCAGTAAAACTGTTCAGCTGGGTCAGCTCCTGGTAGTCCAGGAGTTCGTTCACTACGAAGCCGATTTCTCGTGCGGGCGCTACATAATCTGCCATTTCTACAACATCTGTTATCTGAAGGTGGGTGAAAGATACTTGCTTGGAGCAAGCAAGTCAATTTCAACATTACTTTAGAGACGGACCATAACCCACTGTTTTAAAACGTTTTTCTTTGAATACCGCAGATTGTGCTATCCAGTATCCAGGTCTATACTCATTGCTTATACCCTGCAGTGACCACGTTTGAGCTCAACAAATAACAACCCACCCAAAAACAATGCGCCAGAGCGCCCGGAAGAGCCAGGCCTCTGGCAAAACATGCAGTTCCGGATTTACCTCGGCACCACCGCCCTGGCCGGCAATGCAAGCTCAATTCAACAGCTGCTGCTGTCATGGCTCATGGTAGGCATACTTCTGCTGCCCGCGGACCAGGTAGGCATCATCCAGGCGCTGATCGGCCTGCCTGGCATCCTGCTGATGCTCTGGGGTGGCGCCCGCGCTGACAAAAAGGATCCACGCTCGCTGCTGATCCGCGTCTACGCTACTTCCTGGCTATTTCCCCTCGCCCTGTTTTTTGCCAATCGCATTGATCTGCTGAACATCTGGTCTGTCGCCCTGTTCGGTGTTGCCATGGGCACGGCCCTCTTTTTCAGCAACCCGGCCCAGCAGGCCATCCTGAATCGTATTGCAGGTTCGCACGTGCAGCGAGGTGTGACCGCCGCCACCGCAATGCAGTTCCTGATGCAGATTGTCGGACTTATGATCGCGGGCCAGATGGAAACCATCGGCGTCGGGTTTGTGCTGATCGTTCAGTCCGCGAGCCTGGTGCTCGGGGCCATCGCGGTTTCCTGGATCGAACCGCTGCCGGTGAACCTGAATCCGGAGAAGCGTTCTACCATGACAGTGATGCTTGAAGGGTTCAGGGCCGCATACAATAACAAGACGGTGTTCCACACGCTCATTGTGACATTCACTTCGGGTGTCTTTAATGCAGGCGCCTTCATGACCGCCCTGCCCTTTATCGTGAAACGCGCCTACGACGGTGACGCGCTCGGTCTTGCCACGATCATGATCGTGTTCTACATGGGCGCAACCATTTCCAACATCATCCAGTTCTGGATAATGCCGCTCGCGCGCCCGGGATTCTGGTTCCTGGTAATGCAGTTCACCCGGATCATTATCCTTTTCCTGGTGTGGATTCAGCCAGGTTGGTTTGTACTGATGGCCGTGCTCTTCGCCTGGGGTCTCAACATGGGTGTGACAACCAACCTGTCGCGCGCACTCGTCCAGGAGTCTGCCGAGCAGGCTTACCTTGCCAGGATACTCAGCGTTTACAACCTTGGCATGATGGGCAGCATGCCGGTCGGCGCACTGATTATCGGATTTATCATTGAAGCTTTCGGCACCATGAACGCCATGGT
>JADHNI010000069.1 GCA_016779585.1 Pseudomonadales bacterium | reverse complement strand
CCCGCATCAAGAACATGGCTAAGGAGGTGCAGGTCCTGGTCAACAATACCTTCCCTTGCATCAATCATGAGGACGACAACGTTGGCATCCGAGACTGCTTCGAGGGTTTTGATCACCGAGAACTTTTCGATTTTCTCTGTGACCTTGCCCCGCCGGCGGACACCTGCGGTATCAATCAGCGTGTAACGTTTGCCATCACGCTCATAGGGAATATAAATACTGTCGCGGGTCGTGCCTGCCTGGTCAAAAACAACCACCCGCTCTTCGCCAAGAAGCCGGTTAACCAGCGTGGACTTGCCCACATTGGGACGCCCGACCACGGCAATCCGGATACCCGATTCTTCATCCTCAAACTCGTCTTCCGAAGGTTCAGGCAGGTTCAGCAGCGGCGCCACTTCCTCATCAATCAACTGACGCACGCCGGTGCCGTTACTCGCCGAAACAAACAGCGGAGCACCCATTCCCAGGGCAAAGAACTCTCCTGACACAAAGTCAGGGTTCTGGCCATCAATCTTGTTCGCGACGAGCAGGCAGGGAATTTCCCTCTCGCGCAGGAAGGCAGCAATGTTCTCATCTCCGGCCGTGCGGCCATCCTTGCTGTCTACAAGGAACAGGACAATATCTGCTTCACCGATCGCCTGCCTTGCCTGGTCTGCCATGGGAGCATCGATACCTTCTTCATCACCGGAGAGGCCACCGGTATCAACCACCAGGTAGTCGAAGTCACCAATTGCACCTTTGCCATACTGGCGGTCACGGGTCAGCCCAGGGAAACTGGCAACCAGCGCATCACGCGTACGCGTCAGCCGATTGAACAGCGTTGATTTGCCGACATTGGGTCGACCAACCAACGCAATAACAGGAAGCATGTTGAGATCCTAGCGTATTTCCATGGCGGTAAGGCTGCCGCCATTACCCATGGCATAGAGTCGACCACCCTCGGAAACCAGCGGTGCGCGAACGCCGCCACTGTCCACACGTCGTCGACCGACAAATCGACCGTCAGACTGGGCCATAAGGTGCAGGTAACCCTCAAAATCGGTGAAAGCAAGGTAACTGCCTACAGTGACCGGAGAATTGATATCCCGGTACAACAGGGAATCCTCACGCCACACCTCACGTCCATCGTTGGCATTGTAAGCGATGACCTGGCTGTCTGCTGCGGCAAGGTAAACGTTGCCAAAACCGACCCCTACGCCAGAAATACTGGAGGCTTCTTCTGCCCAGAGCATCCTGCCACTGGCAAGGTCAATGGCAACGACGCGACCCTGGAAACTGGCGACATACAGTCGATCACTTTCCAGTACGATTGAACCATCTATATCTACCAGGCGCTCCAGGTCCGAAGCGCCCTGGGCAACACCGACACGTTGATCAAAGCCTGCCAGCCCCTGGTCCTTGGACAGAAGCGATACGCGACCGCTGGAGAAGGCGGCAATAACAATTTCGCCGTAGATTATGGGGGTCGCTGTTCCCCTGAGAGTCAGGGACGGAATATTACTGGTGTATATCCAGCGCCGCGTACCGTCATAAGGGTCATACGCTGCGACTTTACCGTCGATGGTCTGCACCACAACAACATCGTTGTCAATCTGTGGTGGCGCAAGGATTTCGCTACTTGCCGGAGCCTTCCAGGCGAAACTTCCATCGCTCTGGTTGAGTGCAAGCAGGTCCCCGCTACCCGTACCAACCGCAATGAGGTCACCACCGGCACCAACACCACCTGTAATGACGTCCAGTTTCTTGGAAAAACCGTTCGCCATCTCTTCCTTCGTATAGAAGTCTTCAACTTTAACTGACCAGATCTCCCGGCCGGTATCTGTTGTCATCGCCCTGATATTTCCATTGGCAGAAGCAGCAAACACACGTCCACCGACAACCACAGGACTGAGCCGAATCGCACGGTCTCCGGCACCGTCACCAATTTTCCGGTTCCAGATCACATCGACTTTAACTTCCTCAGCAATTTTCGGCAGCGGGTTCGGTTCGATTTCTTCCGGGGCGTTATCGTCACCTCCAAACCAGCCGCAGCTGCTGATCATCCCAAGGACCAACACAGCGGTTACTGTTCGGAGTACCAGGCGAATCATCATGCACCCTCGTCTGCGGCGGGTGTCTTGGGAATATCTGCCAGCTTCAGCTCGAGTAAAGGCCTTGTTTCACCTTCTGCCAGAGCGTCAATCGCCTTCTGGTATGCATCGCGAGCATTCATAAGGTCACCCAGCGCATGGAAGGTGTCTCCCCTCGTTTCCTCGAATGAAACCAGCTGTCCAACAGGAGGTTCGTGGTTAATCAACAGGGCCATTGCTGCGGTGGCATCACCACTGGCGTTGAGGACCCGGGCAAGCCGGATACGGATCAGCGTGTCCAGTTGTGGTTCACCGGCATTTTCCAGCGCCCACTCAAGTTCTGATTGTGCGGTATCCAGGTCGCCGGCATCCACGGCCAGTCGTGCCATATGCAGGGCGCCGAATACTGAATAAGCGCTTCCTTCGAAATCACTCCTGAGTGTTGTTGCAAGGCTCTGGGCTGTAGCGCGCATGATCTCTTCGTCGGCATCGATGTTTTCTACTGCGGCAACCAGGTCCTCGTAGGCAGCAGACGCAGCTTCGCCGGTCTGTTGCACGTTCGCTTCCCATGCTCGAAAACCAAAAACGCCACCGAGCGCAATCACAACGGTGAGCACCAGCGAAGTGCCGTTCTCATCCCACCAGTTCTTGAGTTGTTCCAGTTGTTCTTCGTCGGACTCAACCAACTTCACTCTCCTTCATGAAAATAGTCCCGACAGTAGGACACGAGTTTATCCCGCGAGCAGGTAATCTGGTCACCACTTTCCCGCAACATTTTGACACCTATAGAAGCATTTGCGACCTCTTCTTCACCCAGCACCAGTGCCAGCCTGGCGCCAGAAGCATCAGCCTTCTTGAGTTGCGCCTTAAACTTACCGTCACCGCAATGGACCATAACACGCAGCCCGCGGACACCCGTGCGGACCTCTTCTGCTACCTGCATGGCTGCACGACGCGCCTCTGCTCCCTGCGACACTACATAGACATCAGCCGTCCCGGATGATTCCATCTTTTCAGCCAACATCAGCGCCAGACGGTCCAGACCCATGGCAAATCCGACACCAGGGGAGCCCCGGCCACCCATCTGTTCAACCAGGCCATCGTAACGACCGCCGCCGCATACCGTACCCTGCGCACCCAGCGTGTCTGTGATCCACTCGAAAACTGTCCTGTTGTAATAGTCCAGCCCGCGAACGATATTGGGGTTCACCTTGTAGGCCAGGCCATTGTCATCCAGCATCTGGCAAAGGCTTTCAAAGTGCTGCCTTGATTCGTCGTCCAGAAAGTCAGAAATACACGGGGCGTCCACCAGGATCGCGCGGGTCTTCTCTGATTTACTGTCCAGGATTCTCATGGGATTGGTGGTCAGGCGACGCTGGCTGTCCTCGTCCAGGTCATCCCGGTACTGCTCCAGATAGCTGACCAGCTTGTCTTTGTAAGCCGCTCGACTCCCGGGCATGCCGATTGAATTCAACTCCAGGGTGATATCGTCCATCAGGCCCAGGTCACGCCAGAGACGCGCGTTCATCAACAGCAACTCCGCATCGATGTCCGGACCCGCCATGCCGAAACATTCGGCACCAATCTGGTCAAACTGGCGATAGCGTCCTTTCTGTGGACGTTCATAGCGGAACATGGGACCGATGTACCAGAGTCGCTGCACCTGGTTGAACAAGAGCCCATTTTCTTCACCAAAACGGGCACATCCAGCGGTTCCTTCCGGGCGGAGCGTCAGGCTGTCGCCGTTCCGATCGTCGAAGGTATACATTTCCTTTTCGACGATATCTGTATTTTCACCAACGAGACGCTTAAACAGGTTGGTCTGTTCCAGTACCGGCAGACCGACTTCCTGGTAGCCATATGCAGCAAGCACAGCGCGAGCGCTCTCCTCGATCTTCCGATGAATCGCTTTCTGTGCAGGCAGAATATCCTGCATCCCTCTTACTGCTTGAATTTTCATGACTGGTCTGGTTAATTGCTGTTAACCCGCCGTGGTTATTACGGCCGGTTACTCGGAAACGGTCAGTTTCGCGGTATTGTCCTGGCTGATGTAGGGTCCCACGTCGAATGGCCGGCCATTGTAAATCATCTCGACGCCGGTTGCCTTACCCAGCAGTATCTCAAAGGGTGCTGTGCCGTAAACCGTCAGAACGTCTCCGTCCCGGTTCAGGTCGTAGTAGACCAGGCCGCGAGCGTCATCTTCGACCTCAACCCAGCATTCATCAGTGAAAGACAACTCAAGCTGGTCGAAGCCGCCTCCATCCACGGTAACATAGCTTCTGTTACCGTCAGTGGTGCGTTCAAACCGGATTTCCTCGGGCTCACCCTGCGACGCAACCTCGGGTTCTTCGTTGTCGTCAACCGGTGGATCTTCCGCCTCAGCAACTTGCACATCGGCCAGTCCCGTTACCTCTTCAGGCCGGAAATCCTGCGCTGCCGTGGTCGATGTGGCTGTTGCCGGCGCAATGGAGTCCTGCCGGGTTTCTTCCTGGAGCTGGTCATTGGTGACTTCAGCTACATTCGAGTCCGGGGTTACAAAGTCGAAATCCTCCTGTTGCGGTTCCGGTCGCTCCGGTGCCTGCACTGAAGGCTGCGACACCGTGGGTGGTGGTGCTTCAGGCTCCGACACCAGCCACCAGACCAGTGCCACAACAACAACCAGCCCACCCAGACCAATCATCCCTGTCTGAAGTACCGGGCCCGTGATGGCCGATGAACTCACGTTCTCTTCAGTGACACCCCTGATCTCGGGTTCGGGTACCTGCGCTTTCTGTTCGGCTTCGTAGAGAGCAACTATCTCGTCGCCGGAAAGATTGACTGTACGTGCATAAGAACGGAGATAACCTTTAACAAAGGCCGGCTTGGGAATCCTGTCGAACTCACCGGCATCGATGTAGCGGATAAAGGTAGTCGTCAGGTAGAGCTTGTCTGCGACTTCTTTCTGTGAAAGTCCAAGGCTTTCCCGGGCAGCAACAAGCAGCGCGGAGGCTCCAGGTGTCGTATGTTCTTCAGCCTCGGACATCAGCTGGACTCTTTGTACAGCTGGTACTCGTCGGTATTCGGGAAAATGCCTTCAAGCGCTTCACCACAACTGGCTTCCTGGTTGTACTCCTTGAAGATCCGCGCCAGGCGAACGCAGAGCCACAGGGACCTCGCGGTAGATGGCGCCAGCTGGCTGTAGCGACGATACAAGTTCTTCGCCTCCACATAATTCTGCTGCTCGAACTTGATGTCTGCCAGTTCCATGGTCGCACCTGCCTGGTCCTGGTTTAGCTGGATAGCACGGGTAAATGCATACTCAGCAGCCTCGAGATCGCCAATCCTTCGATAAGCCCTGCCCAGGTTTTCGAACACGACCGGTCGGTTAGCATAGAAGCGATTTTCACTGGCAAGCTCCAGTTCCTTGACCGCCTCATGGAATCTCTTTTCTGAATACAGGAAGGCGCCGTACATGTTTCTGGCCTGGGAATCCTCAGGATTGAAGCGAACGGCATCCCTGAAATACTTCTCTGCCAGTTCGGTCTCACCTTCCGCCTGAAAGAGCAAACCATAAGTTGCATGGGCTGGAGAATACTTCGGATCAATTTCCAGAGCGCGGTTCAGTTTTTCTTTTGCCCGTGCGTAGTCGCGATTCCTGAGGTATCCCACCGCAAGATCCATCTGGCGCTGCAGGAGCTCATTTGCTTCGCTGCCGCTGCGCTCTGATTCCTGCATCGTCTGGCTGGTAGTACAACCGACGAGACCCATCAACATCACCAGGACACATGCAAACACTGAGATAGTTCTTGTCATACGGCCTGTTCTACCTGGATTTTCCGGTATTTTTCCTGGCGCCGGGTTTTGTCGGCAACCTGGCCCACCAGCTGTCCACAAGCAGCATTGATATCGTCGCCACGGGTGGTGCGCACGGTAACCGAATAGCCATCGCTCACCAATCTGTCCTGAAACGCCCTGACTGCGGTCATGGAAGGCCTTTTATAGCTTGTACCGGGAAACGGATTAAATGGAATCAAATTAATCTTACACGGAAAGCCTTGCAGCAGGCGAGACAGTTCTAGCGCATGTTCCGGCGCATCGTTAACACCATCGATAACCGTGTACTCCACGGTTATCGTTCTTTTTTCACCCAGGTTCCTGGCATAGGTCGCACAAGTGTCGAGGAGCTTCGCAATCGGATACTTTCGGTTAATTGGCACAAGTTCGTCTCGCAGCTCATCGTTGGGTGCATGTAGTGATATAGCGAGGGAGACGTCTGTGGTATCAATCAGTTTCTCGATACCCGGCACCACACCTGCGGTTGATATCGTCACCTTGCGCTTGGAGATACCGTAACCGAGGTCATCCATCATCAGCTCGACGGCTGGCAGGACATTATCGATGTTAAGTAGCGGCTCACCCATCCCCATCATGACCACGTTGGTCACCGTCCGGTTGCGGTCCGGGTAAACCTCCGCGAGTCGGCGCATGGCAATGCGCAGCTGGCCGACAATCTCTGAAGTTGTCAGGTTGCTGTTAAACCCCTGCTTGCCGGTAGAACAGAAACTACAGTCGAGCGCACACCCTACCTGGGAAGAGACGCATAGCGTACCGCGAGACTCCTCCGGGATGAATACGGTTTCCACCAGGCTGCCGGACTGTGATCGGATCAACCACTTTCGAGTCCCGTCCGTTGAAACCAGCTCCCTGAATACTTCAGGCTCGCTGAGCTCCCCGGTCTCAGCCAGGTACTCACGTAGCGCCTTGCTGATATCTGTCATATGTGAAAAGTCTTCCAGAAAGCGGTGATGGATCCACTTCATAATCTGGTTGGCATGGAAGGGCTTTTCACCAAGGCCCTCAAGCAAGGCACGCCAGTCACCCTGGGTATAACCCAGGTAATTGACTTTCTGGCGTGCCGGTTCTGTCATGGGAGCCTATCGATCGCAGACCTGGTCTGCTGAGAAAAAGTAATCAATTTCACGGGCTGCAGATTCGGGAGAGTCGGAGCCGTGCACAGCATTGGCGTCGATGGATTCTGCGAAGTCAGCACGAATAGTGCCCGCAGCTGCTTCCTTGGGGTTGGTTGCTCCCATCAGCTCACGGTTAAGAGCAATGGCGTTTTCGCCTTCCAGAACCTGAACAATAACGGGGCTGGAGCTCATGTAGTTCACCAGGTCTTCAAAGAATGGTTTGCCGTCGTGTTCTGCATAAAAACCCTTGGCCTTATCAACCGTAAGGTGTTCCATACGGCTTGCAACCACACGCAGGCCAGCTTTTTCAAACCGTGAGACAATTTCACCGATGACGTTCTTGGCAACTGCATCCGGCTTGATGATTGAGAAAGTTCTTTCCATGCCCATTAGGACTACTCCGTTGATATCTGGTGGTTAAAAATTTCGCGCATTATACGCAGCTGGACTGTTCTGGCTAGTCGCGTTCGTCAAGCCAGGCCATTTGAATGGCTTCCAGTACTTTTTCACCACAATGTTCAGGGTCATCATCAAAATCCGGCAGCGCCATGACCCAGTCTCTCAGGTCGGTGAAGCGCACCGTCAGCGGGTCTATGTCGGGATGCGTATCAGCGAGCTCAATCGCAATATCATTAACATCTGTCCATTTCATAACATTGCCCTAGTGGTTTTCTGACACCTGGTTAATCGTATATTTTGGAATCTCAATAACAAGGTCTTCGTCACCTACAATAACCTGGCAGGAAAGCCTGGAATCCGGTTCCAGGCCCCAGGCCTTGTCCAACAGGTCGTCTTCGAGCTCATCCGACTCTTCCAGGGAATCAAAACCCTCGCGCACAATCACGTGGCAGGTTGTGCATGCGCAGGCCCTTTCACAGGCATGTTCGATATCCACCCCGTTGTCCAGGGCTACCTCAATCAGGTTATCACCCGGTTCCGCCTGGATGACCGCGCCGTCCGGGCACCGCTCTTCATGGGGAAGGAATATCAGCTGGGGCATCGTACCTGCATCCTTATACTTCGTTGTCTGTCATTTCGCTGCTCAAATCAGCGATCTGCCGACCGGCGAGGGCCTTCCTGACCGCGGCATCCATCCTGAGCGATGCAAACTCCTCACTGGCGCGACCCAGCATCTCGGTGCCCTCGTTGATGGCGTTGTAGTCGTTACCGTCAACCAGTTCCTGCAGTTTGTTAATCGCCTGCTGCAGCATTTCAATATCCTGGGGCGGAAGCAGTTTTTCACCATCCTCAGCCAGCGCATTCCCCAGCGCTTCAATCACGCGCCCAGCTTCCACCCGGGCTTCTGCCAGGGAACGCTGTGCGGCATCCTCTGCAGCATGGTCAAACGATGATTTCAGCATCGCCGTGATTTCATCGTCCGTCAGGCCATAAGATGGCTTGACCTCCACGCTGGCTTCCACACCGGTGCTGGTTTCCCTCGCAGACACGGCGAGTAGTCCATCCGCATCCACCCTGAAGGTCACTTCAATTTTTGCCGCGCCGGCAACCATGGGAGGAATACCAGACAATTCAAACCGTGCCAGGGAACGGCAGTCAGCCACCAGTTCCCGCTCGCCCTGCACTACATGAATCAACATGGCCGTCTGGCCATCCTTGTAAGTCGTAAACTCCTGCGCCTTGGCAATCGGTATCGGGGTATTCCTGGCTATCACCTTTTCTGAAAGCCCTCCCATGGTTTCAAGACCAAGGGAAAGTGGCAGGACATCCAGCAGCAACATTTCGTCATCAGGTTTGTTGCCCACAAGTATATCTGCCTGAAGCGCAGCCCCGACTGCAACCACCTTATCCGGGTCGATGTTGTTCAGTGGTTCGGCCTCGAAGAAATCTGCAACCTTTGATACAACCAGCGGCACCCGCGTAGACCCACCGACCAGGACCACATTGTCAATTTCCGAAAGTTCAACATCAGCATCGCGAACGGAACGACGACAGGCACGAATCGCCGTATCGACCAGCGGGCCAATGAGTTCATTGAAGGTATCCCTCGTCAGCCGGATATCAATTTCCAGTCCTGAATCGTTGAAAGACAGCGCAACACTTTCAGAGTCGGTCAGTGCCTCCTTGGCTGCCCTGGCTTTCATCAGAAGCCCTCGCTGTTGCCGGGGCGTCACTTCTCCCGCATATCCAGATTCATTAATCAGCCATTCCGCGATGGCGTGATCAAAGTCATCTCCTCCAAGTGCAGAGTCTCCACCGGTCGCAAGCACCTCAAAAACACCACGACGCAACCGCAGCAGTGAGATATCAAAAGTGCCGCCACCAAGGTCAAAGATAGCCACAACCCCTTCATCGCCGGTATCCAAACCATAGGCAATGGCAGCTGCGGTTGGTTCGTTCAACAGTCGCAGGACATTGACGCCAGCAAGCTGCGCAGCGTCCTTGGTTGCCTGCCTCTGGGCATCGTCAAAATATGCAGGGACAGTGATGACAACGCCATCTAGATCCCCTGCCAGGGTTTCACTGGCGCGGTCTACCAGTGATCGAAGTATCTCGGCGGAGACTTCAACCGGTGACACAACGCCAGCAACCGTTTCTATCCTTGCAAGTCCACCATCACCTGCAAACCGGTATGGCAACTGATCTCCCAGTGACCGGACATCCTCTACACCGCGACCCATCAGGCGCTTCACCGAAACAATCGTGTTGTGGGGATCCAAAGCAGCCTGGTCCAGGGCATCGCTACCCACTACAGGCCCTTCGGCAGTGTAGCGGACAACGGACGGCAACAAATGACGACCATGGATATCCGGCAGGGTTTCTGCAACACCTGCGCGGACGCTGGCAATCAGGGAGTTGGTCGTTCCAAGATCAATGCCTGCCGCTCGTTTCCGATCGTGCGGGTCAACCGCCTGACCGGGTTCTGTAATCTGAAGTAATGCCATTAATAATCCAGCAGTTTTTCTTCCAGTTGGTTCGCTGAAGCAAGCAGCTTGTTAAGGAACTGCATTTCGTAAACAAGCGTTTCCGCCTGCACCAGGTCATCTTCAATCGTTTTCGAAAAGTTTTGCTCGATCGATCTGATGACAGCTTTCACCTCTTTCTTGAAAACAGCCAGGTCATCCAGGTTCGCTTCGCTCCCCTCAATGTCTTCCAGTTGTTCCCGCAGCTCTATTTGCTCCATCAGGAACTCAGGTGGAAGCCGGGGATTATCCTCAAGTTCAATACCCTTGAGCTGCAACAGGTAAATCGCCCTTTTCAGGGGCGACTTCAGCGTGTCGTTAGCAGAATTCAGCAACGTTGCCCACTGCATGGCGAGGCGCTTTTCCTGCTCGGTCCGACTGGCAAACCGGTCGGGATGCACTTCTTTCTGCAACTCAAGAAACCGGTCTGACAAAAGACCCAGGTCAACATCAAAGACCAGCGGCAGCCCGAGTATTTCGAAATAGTTCTGGTTGAAATTCACTTTGGTTCAGCCGACGCGGTGCGTCCAGGTCTGGGGGAGGTCAGACGGTGAAGCTTTCTCCGCAGCCGCACTCGCCCTGAACATTAGGGTTCTTGAACTCAAAACCTTCATTGAGCCCCTGTTTTACATAGTCCATCTCGGTGCCATCGACATAGACAAGTGACTTTGGGTCTACATAGACATCAACACCTTGCGAGGAAAACTTCAGGTCTTCCGGCTGGATTTCATCAACCGGTTCAAGCACATACATCAGGCCGGAACATCCCGTGGTTTTGACTGCCAGGCGAATACCAAGCCCTTTGCCCCGGTTCTCAAGGTAGCTGACGACGTGCTTGGCCGCTGTTTCTGTCAGGTTAACACCCATGATTATTCCTTAGGCGGCAGACGATTCGCTGTCTGCGCCATGCTTGGAACGGTAGTCCTTGACCGCTGCCTTGATGGCATCTTCCGCCAGGACGGAGCAGTGAATCTTAACCGGAGGCAGCGCGAGTTCTTCAGCAATTTCCGTGTTCTTGATGCCTTCCGCTTCATCCAGCGTTCTACCCTTCACCCACTCGGTAAGCAGGGAGCTGGAAGCAATGGCGCTGCCACAACCATAGGTCTTGAATTTGGCGTCTTCGATCACACCATCCTTCCCTACCTTGATCTGCAGCCGCATCACATCACCGCAGGCAGGCGCACCAACCATGCCGGTGCCAACTTCTTCACTGTTAGCGTCCATCTTGCCAACGTTACGAGGGTTCTCGTAGTGATCCAGTACCTTGTCGCTATAAGCCATCTTCTCTTTCTCCTCTCTGGTCGCTCGCCTCTAGTGAGCCGCCCATTCAATCTTGTCCATGTCGACACCATCTTTGTACATATCCCAAAGAGGTGACAGTTCACGCAGTTTTTCTACTGCAGCACGTACGCTTTCGATAGCCTGGTCCACGTCTTCTTCAGTGGTGAATCGGCCAATGGAAAACCTCAGCGAGCTGTGTGCCAGTTCATCATTCAAACCCAGTGCCCGGAGCACATAGGAAGGCTCAAGGCTGGCGGACGTGCAGGCTGAACCTGAAGATACCGCCAGGTCAGGCAATGACATAATCAGGGATTCACCTTCAACGAAATTGAAACTGATGTTGATGATGCCTGGTACGTGATGATCCATATCGCCGGAGACGTACACTTCCTCCATATCATTCAGGCCGTCCCAGAGTCGCTGCCGCAGTGCCAGGATGCGGGCCCCTTCCTCGTGCATTTCTTCTTTTGCAATCCTGAACGCTTCACCCATGCCCACGAGCTGGTGGGTTGCCAGTGTGCCTGAGCGCATACCACGTTCGTGACCACCTCCATGCATCTGTGCTTCGAGGCGTACACGAGGCTTGCGACGCACGTAAAGCGCGCCCACGCCTTTCGGGCCGTAAATTTTGTGAGCAGAAAATGCCATCAGATCGACTTTCAGTTCCTGCAGATCAATGTCGATCTTGCCTGCGCTCTGTGCCGCGTCCACGTGAAAAAACACTTTATTAGCCCGGCAAACTTCACCAATGCCTGCGATGTCGTTGGTCACGCCAATCTCGTTGTTGACGTGCATGATGCTGCAGATCGTCGTGTCCTCTCGGATCGCCTCTGCAACACTTTCCGGCGAAATGAGCCCGTCTTTGCCTGGCTCGAGGTAAGTGACTTCGAAGCCTTCACGCTCAAGATGGCGACAGGTATCCAGAACAGCCTTGTGTTCGATCTTCGATGTGATGATGTGTTTGCCCTTGTTCTTGTAAAAGTGGGCTACCCCCTTGATGGCCAGGTTGTCTGACTCGGTGGCACCAGATGTCCAGACAATCTCCCGTGGGTCACAGTTCACGAGATCTGCCACCTGACGGCGAGCAATCTCAACGGCTTCTTCAGCTTCCCAGCCGAACTTGTGGGATCGGCTAGCCGGGTTACCGAACTTGCCTTCTGCCATGAGGCATTCACTCATTTTTTGCGCAACCCGCGGGTCTACCGGTGTGGTCGCTGCATAGTCAAAATAAATCGGTGTCTTCATCTTCGTCCTTCTATCCTTCGGCAAGCGCAGGAATCTTTACTATCTCTTCAATGTCCAGTTCCTGCGAACTGTCATCGTGCTTATCTTCTTTTACGCCATCCTGGCGTGCAGCGATCTGTCTGACTTCTCTTTTTGCAATAATGCTGGCGAGGTCAATGCCCGCCAGGAAGTGATGAATCTCACTGCTGAGTTCCGACCACAGCTGATGCGACAGGCACATCTCGCCCTGCTGGCAGTCTGCCCTGCCGGAGCACCTCGTCGCATCAACATTCTCGTCGACCGAATCCACGATCTCAGCTACAAAAATCTCTTCAGCTGCCCGGTTTAACTGGTAACCACCACCCGGTCCGCGAACGCTGTTTACCAGTTCGTGCTTACGCAGTTTTGCAAACAACTGTTCAAGATAGGACAGGCTGATGCCCTGGCGACGGGAAATATCCGCCAGGCTGATCGGGCCTTCATTTTTATGTACAGCAAGGTCCAGCATTGCTGTAACCGCATATCTTCCTTTTGCTGTCAGTCTCATATCGCTCACCTATCTCTTTCGCCGCAGGCGCTTCAGCCCGCGGGCGCGCAGTATCCTATTCCTGACTATTTTAGTCAACTAAATACCCGACTAGTTTAGTAGGAATTAAGGGAATTTCCATGGGTAGCTTAGATTGTGTGGAAATATGCTGATTACGACTGGTGATCTGAGCCTAACTTATTGATAGCACTCAAAAAACCACGAAGCATGTTAACTTCCATCTGATCCAGGCGAACCCGGTTGAATAACCGCCTGAGCCTGGTGAGAAGCTGCCTGGGGTTCTCTGGGTCATGAAATCCCACCTGAACAAGGGTTTCTTCCAGATGACCAAAAAAATGCTCAACGGCATCCGCATCCGCAAAAACCTGGTCCCAACCTGATTCATCACTGGGCAAATGATGCCCACCCAGCCTCGCCTGGAGAATCTCATAGCAGATCACCTGAACGGCCATC
Source organism: Pseudomonadales bacterium (assembly GCA_016779585.1). Taxonomy (GTDB): domain Bacteria; phylum Pseudomonadota; class Gammaproteobacteria; order Pseudomonadales; family Azotimanducaceae; genus UBA9659. The sequence continues at coordinate 3,570 of JADHNI010000069.1, read as the reverse complement.
GCCAGGTTCAGGGAACTGTAAGCTTCGCCCGTCGGAATATTCACATGGAAGTGACACTTCTGAAGTTCCTCATTTTTGAGCCCACGCGACTCACGGCCAAAAAGCAGGCCAACGGTCTGTTGTGCTTCTGAAGCGGCACTCACCTTCTCTCCACATTCCCTGGCAGTGAGCATCGGCCAGGGAATGCGACGCTCCCTGGCGGAAGTGCCAATAACCAGCTGGCAATCAGCAATGGCCTCATCGACGGTCGCGACCACACGTGCACTCGAGACCACATCTTCGGCACTTGCAGAACGATACATAGCTTCCTCGTCAGGAAACTTGTAGGGATTAACAAGCACCAGCTCGGTGAGTCCCATGTTTTTCATGGCACGCGCGGCGGCGCCGATGTTTCCGGGGTGTGTGGTTTCAACCAGAATGACCCTGGCGCCAGGGAACAGGTTTGCGTCGCTCATAGACTGCAGGCAACTTACTTGTAAGGGTGTATTGGGCCGTGAATATTACAGGGTTTCTGGTATCATGCGCGACCGCATCGCACCACCCGCTTGATAAGGACAAACACTATGGAACCTATGGCCAACATTGCGCTACGCGCGGGCAGGCTGGCAGGTCAGCATATTGTTCGCGGATTTGATCGACCAGATCTGGTCAAAATCTCCGAGAAGGGTCACAACGACTTCGTGACCAATATCGACAGGGAAGCGGAACAGATTATCATTGAGACACTGCGCGGGAAGTATCCTGATCACGTCATCACTGGTGAAGAATCCGGCACCTCGGAAACTTCCGCCTCCGACTATGAGTGGGTGATTGACCCACTGGACGGCACCACCAACTTCACGCGCCAGGTTCCGCACTTCTGCGTATCTATTGCCTGCCTGCACAAAGGCAGAATTGAGCACGCCGTTGTTATAGACCCGATACGACAGGAAGAATTTGTCGCCAGTCGCGGCCAGGGTTCTACCATGAATGGCAAACGAATCCGTGCCAGCGCCCTCGAAACACTGGATGGCGCAGGCATTGCCACCGGAGGCAGGGATCGTCACCTGCACCTTGATGGTGAAACCGCCCTGTACCGACACCTGCTCGAATCCAGGGCATTTACCAGGCAACCCGGTAGCGCTGCTCTCGAGCTTGCGTATGTGGCCGCAGGACGCCTGGATGGCATGTATATGCGAGGGCTGGGTCGCTGGGATATGGCCGCGGGGGTGCTGCTGGTAACCGAGGCCGGGGGGCTCGTCGGTGACTTCGACGGCGGAGCCGGCTACATGAAAAGCGGCAACATCGTTGCTGCCGCACCGAAGTGTTTCAAACCACTGGTTTCTGCTGTGAGGAAGTACCTGGGATAGCGAATCAACTTCCCAGTATGTCTTCCTGGTCTGCGCCTTCCTTCTCCGGTACCGCGAGATCTTCCTGCGTGACGTTCATCAGCAAAAGCACATTGCTCGCAATATAGATGGACGAATAGGTACCGATTACAACGCCGATTATCAGGCCGATGGCAAAACCGCTGATCAGCTCACCACCCAGCAGCAAGGTGACCAGAACGAGTAACGTCGTTAACGATGTCACCAACGTTCGACCCAGGGTCTGGTTGAGAGAAGTATTGATGATCTCGATGGGTGTACTCCTGCGAATCTTGCGGAAGTTCTCCCTGATACGGTCAGACACAACAATAGTGTCGTTCAGCGAATAACCAATCACTGCAAGCAAAGCAGCGAGCACGGTCAGGTCAAAATCCCATCGGGCGATTGAGAATATTCCGAGGGTGATCACCACATCATGGAACAGTGCAACGACTGCACCGATCGCGAATTTCAGCTGGAATCGAAATGCCACGTAAAGGAGCACCACACCGAGCGCTGTCAACAGGCCTATACCACCCTGGTTGGTCAGCTCCTGGCCAACCGCCGGGCCGACAAACTCTGATCGACGCAGCTCCACAGGCTCATCGCTCAACTCTCGCAGCGAGGCAATGACCTGGTCACCCAGTTTGGCATTGGCCTTGTCGTCCATCCCGGCCTGGGGAGGCATACGCACCAGGATGTCTTTGTCGGAACCAAAATACTGGACCACATGACCTTTGTACCCGGCCTGGGTCAACTGATCCCGAATGGTCACCGGGTTTGCCGAGGATTCATATTCGACTTCCACCAGTGATCCACCGGTGAAATCCAGCCCCCACTCGACCTGGTTAATGGCCAGGGACACCAGTGAAGCAACTACCAGCAAAATCGATATTGCCCCCGCAATCTTGCGGTACGCCATGAAGTTAATGTTCATATCCATCAGATCAGCAAACTCTCGACTTTACGGCCGCCGTAAATCAGGTTGACGATAGCCCGTGTGCCCATGATGGCTGTGAACATGGAAGTAACGATTCCGATAGAAAGCGTTACCGCAAAGCCCTTAACCGGACCGGTGCCAATACTGTAGAGAATCACAGCAACAATCAGTGTTGTGAGATTGGCATCAAGAATTGTGACAAAGGCACGCTCAAATCCTGCGTTGATCGCCTGTTGCGGCGGTAAGCCGTTTTTCAGTTCTTCCTTGATACGGGAAAAAATGAGGACATTGGCATCCACGGCCATACCCACCGTCAGGACAATACCGGCAATGCCAGGCAGAGTCAGTGTCGCCGACAGACTCGACATCACCGCCACGAGCAACACCAGGTTTGCCATCAGCGCTATGTTGGCTGCCAGGCCAAACACCTTGTAGTAGAACAGCATAAAGAGAACAACAAGCCCCAGGCCGACCGTAACCGCAAGGGCACCCTGGTCAATGTTTTCCGCACCCAGGCTGGCGCCGACGGTACGTTCCTCAACAATAAACATGTCTGCAGCGAGGGCGCCCGCACGAAGCAGAAGCGCCAGTTCACGAGCTTCACCTGCCTGCAGACCGGTAATACGGAAATTAACACCCAGCGCCGCCTGCACCGTCGCCAGACTGATGACACGTTTGGTGACGTAAGGCTCCGCCTTGAGTACCTCGACACCGTCTTCCATGACCTTGCGATCACGGGTCTTGGTTTCAATAAAGATAACTGCCATGCGACGACCGATATTATGGCGCGTCGCCCGGTGCATCAGTTCACCGCCATCGCCATCCAGGCGAATGTTGACCTGCGGCAGGCCAGAATCCGGATCGTAACCCACCTGTGCATCCAGGACGCGGTCTCCCCTAAGGATAATGTCGCGTTCGATGCGGGCATTGAAACCCTCGTACTCGAACTCCTGGGTGGAAGAGCGACTGGCATCCGGCTGGGCTTCCATGCGGAATTCCAGGGTTGCCACCTTACCCAGGATGTTTTTTGCCCGCGCTGTGTCCTGCACACCTGGCAGATCAACAACAATACGATTTCGCCCGAGACGCTGTACCAGCGGTTCAGCAACACCCAGTTCATTAACCCGGTTTCGAATCGCTGTGAGGTTCTGCTGTACGGCAAAGTCCTCCATCTCGCGGATTGAGTTTTCATCCATCGAAAGACGAAGCGAGGCAGTCGCGGGATTGGTTTCGATCAGGTACTGGGGGTAGCGCTCCCTGAGTTTTCGTGCGGCGCGATCTTCC
>JADHNI010000068.1 GCA_016779585.1 Pseudomonadales bacterium | reverse complement strand
CCATGGTGTTCCGGGGCAGGGCAGGTACAACCTTTACCCATTTCGGAACTTTGAAGTTGGCCAGGCGCGGCTTCAGATCCTCGATGATCTCCTGCTCGTCCAGTATGTGATCATCTTCTGCCACCACAATAGCGCAGACACCCTCACCAAAATCACTATGGGGCAGTCCGATTACTGCAGACTCGAGAACGCCGGGTATTCGGTCGATAACTGCTTCAATTTCCTTCGGGTATACATTCAGGCCACCTGTAATGATCATGTCCTTGTTGCGACCAACAATGGAGATGTAGCCATCCTTGTCTTGACTGGCAATGTCCCCCGTTCGGAAATATCCGTCTCCAGTGAACTCTTCCCTGGTTTTCCCGGGCATTTGCCAGTAGCCCTTGAACACATTACGACCCCTGACCTCCAGATTCCCGGGCTCACCCGGTTCCACAGGTGTACCGTCTTCCCGGACTATTCTTGCACTGACTCCCGGCAACGGTGGACCCACGGTCCCTGGTTTCCTCATCCCGTCGAGCGGGTTGCTGGTATTCATCCCGGTTTCTGTCATGCCGTAGCGCTCGACGATTTCGAACCCGGTGGTGTCGTGGAAGTCACTGAAGGTCTGCTGCAGTAGAGGCGCAGAGCCGGAGGTGAATAATCGCATGTTTCGACAAACCTCGCGGTTTAACAGCTCTGAATCCAGCAGGCGTGTGTAGTTGGTGGGAACTCCCATGTACACGGTAGCACTGGGCAGGAGTCTGGCGACCTCTCCCGGATCAAACGCTGGCAGAAGGATGATGGGACTACCGTTCAGTACAGGCAGGTGGGTGGCAACGAACAGGCCGTGAATATGAAAAATTGGCAGGGCGTGCAGCATGACGTCCCCGCGACGCCACTGCCATGCCTCGTACAGGGTAAGTCCGTTTGAAACCAGGTTGCCGTGACTGATCATTGCACCCTTCGGTTTTCCCGTGGTCCCGGAGGTATAGAGAATGACAGCGGTGTCGTCGTCATCCCTGTTGCAGATGCCTGCTGCTTCAAAATCAAGGCACTGGTCCATGAGGCTGCCGCGACCTTCGGCATCCAGGGTCAGGACACGGTGATCCCCTTTAAATGATTCGAATACGGATTGTTTCCCGGGATCGCAGGCGATCAGTACGGGCGATGCATCATCAACAAAGTACGCGAGTTCATCGTTCTGGTAGGCGGTATTCAGGGGCAGGTAAACGGCACCCAGCCTGAGGCAGGCAAAGTAAAGGTACAGCGCTTCAGGTGATTTACCAACCTGGGCAATGACCCTGTCACCGGGATTGACGCCAAGTTTCTGCAATCCGCAGGCAAGCCTGGCAGCATAGTCGTGCATTTCGCGATAAGTGCAGATGGTCTGCAGGTCAGGGGATAGCAGGCAATCTCCAGCATCCCGGGTTCTATCGGTGAACAGACTGTATACATTCATCCGGCTAGAATACCCGCATCACCTGGGCCTCAGGTATACTTTTTGTTTTTCAACCGGACCCCTATCTCGTTCATGTCGCGCCTTCTGCTATTCGTTCTGCTCTGCCATTCATTAGTAGCCTACCCCGAGACAAGTGTTTCTTTTGATGGCTGGGCCCGGGCAACTGCTCCTGGCGCTACCACAGGGGCGATTTACGGCAAACTGCAAAACGGGGGAAGCGAAGCCGTTTCGCTGAGTTCAGTCAGGTTCGAGAAGGCAGGACATGTCATGGTTCATCGCACGGTAGAAAGTGACGGGATGATGCGCATGATGCATGCTGACGTTACGCTGGAACCCGGTGCGTCGGTTGTTCTGGAGCCAGGCGGGTTACACATCATGTTGATGGGTCTCAAAGCACCGCTCATCCCGGGATGCATCTACAAGGTTGAGCTGGAATGGGATGAGTCGGCCAGTACGAGCCATGACTTTGTTTCAGGAAGTTTCGGACAGTCAACCAAACCGGAACGGCCAGGCCAGTCATGTCAGTGAACACTGACCTCAAGGCAACGCTGTCTGAGGCCATGAAATTGCAGCTGGATGGGAAGTTCCCTGAAGCTGAAAAAATCTATCTTTCGATCCTGGCGACTGAGCCTGAACAACCGGATGCGCTGCACCTGCTGGGTCTGATCCGCATGGAGCAGGAGAATGACGCGGAAGCGGTCAAGCTCATGGAGCAGGCATTGGGATTGTTTCCTGCAGCTTCCCATTTTCACCACAATATAGCGGGCCTCTATCGCCGAATGGGGCGTATTGAGGAGGCGGAAACAAGGTTTCGTGAGGCGATTCGCCTGAAACCCGACTATGGTGAGGCCTACCAGGGTCTTGCTGAAATGGTGAAGTTTAAGCCTGATAATCCACTCATCGCGCAGGTTGACCAACAGCTCAAGTCAGGCATGCTCGAAGAAACCAATCGTTGTTATTTCCACTTTGCCGCCGGGAAAATACTGGATGATATCGGGCGCTATCCGGAAGCATTTCGGCACTACCTGGCCGGGAACCGCCTCGCAAAGCGACAGTTCGATACCGGCGCTTTCCGGGAAAGCATAAAGAACCTGCTGTACTACTGTTCAAGAACTTATGCCGAGCGGACTGCAGGTGCAGGTCTGGATTCCGAAGCGCCAACTTTTGTGATCGGTATGCCACGTTCCGGTACGACGCTGGTTGAGCAGATACTCTCCAGCCACTCGGAAGTATTCGGCGCTGGTGAATTAAATGACATGAAGTTTGTCGCAGCACAAACGCAGCAGCTGTCACGATTTGACCAGGCATATCCGGCGTCACTGCCGGGTTTACAGAAAGAAGACTACGCTAAACTTGCCAGCGCTTACCTGGCAAGGCTGCAACAACTCGCTGGTAACTCTGGTAACCGCTACGTTGACAAACACCCGTTGAATTTCCAGTTTGTCGGCCTGATCTTTGCGATGTTTCCAAATGCCAGGATTATCCATACCGTGCGCAATCCTCTGGATACCTGCCTGTCCTGTTTCTTCCAGAATTTCACCAAGGGACAGGACTACAGTTTCAATTTGACGGCACTGGCACACTTCTACAACGACTACCGGCGCATCATGGAACACTGGGAGACAATTTATCCTGGTCGAATCTACACCGTTCGTTACGAAGAGATGGTGGAACAACAGGAAGAGCAGACTCGCGGATTGCTGGATTACATGGGCCTGGATTTTGAGCAGGGGTGTATTGATTTCCACAAGACTGACAGGAAGGTCAGTACGGCGAGTTTTCTTCAGGTCAGGAAACCCATCTATAAATCTTCAAGGAAACGCTGGGTAAACTATCGTGAAGAACTCTCTGAGCTTGCGCGAATCATAGGCGTCAATATCGAGCCTCCCATTACGATCACCGGCCAGGCCGGTATCCTATCCTGATTGAACCGTGATAAGGTGTTCGCGGATTTTGTGAGTCGATGAACGAAACTATGGGAGCAGTGCACTGGGAACAGCTTGAGCGTGAGGACGTCAGGCTGGCAGCATTCGGTCAGGAGCGGCTGGATGGCAAGGTTGCGTACCTTGCGACCATCCGTCGTGATGGCAGACCACGCGCTCACCCGGTGACCCCGATCATTGGCGGCGGGCGCATGTTTATCTTCCTCGAGCCCAGTTCCCCGAGAACCCGCGATCTGATTGAAAATACTGACTTCTGCCTTCACTGTGCCATGAGTGACAGCTCGGGGAGCAGTGGTGAGTTCCAGATCACCGGCGTTGCTGTGAAATGTGATGATGCCGAGATAAGAGCACTTGCCGAATCCGTTTGCAGCTTCAGGCCTTCAGTTCGTTCGATACTGTTTGAACTTTGTATTTCGGATGCGCTGTCAACAGAGTATCCAGGGGGCCAACCCAAACGCCGTCGTTGGCAGGTATCAGCACTTGCGGAGTCAAGCTGAATCCAGCGCGGAAATTCTGCCCCTCAGGACAATTATTAATTACAGCCTGCCGACAGTAGGCGTCGGTTTCATGTTTTTCATGGTGACCCTGTATCTCATGAAATTCTCGACTGACGTGCTGCTGATATCCCCGGTGGTTATGGGTGTGATTTTTGGTGTGTCCCGTATCTGGGACGCTGTCACCGACCCGCTGGCAGGTTACCTGAGTGACCGGACCAACACAGAGGCTGGTCGACGCAGGCCCTGGATCATAGCCTCTGTGCCGTTTATCTGTGGCACCTTTTACATGATGTGGAATCCTGCCATCTCCCTGTCAGAAACCGCGATGGTCTTCTGGATGGCTGCTGCAGTCATCATGTTCTACACCTGCATGACTGCCTTCAACGTCCCGCACACGTCCCTGGGTGCCGAGTTGTCCACAAACTACCATGAACGGACACGCATCTTCGGTCTGCGTCACATGATCTGGAATTCGGGGTCTCTGCTGGCCCTTATTGCCATGCACCAGCTGATTGTTCAGGATGATCCGAGACATGTCGCGTTCGTGATCACCCTGATTGCGGGAGCGGTTACCGCGGCGCTGATTATCTGGATGTTCGTCACAGTAAGCGAGCGACCTGAATACCAGGGACGCGGCGAGACCAACCCGTTCACGGCGTTTTCGGATGTCATCAAAAATAAATATGCGCTGCTTTTGCTGGTTGTCTTCTTCATTGAGAACCTGGGAGCGGCAACGATCGGGATCCTGACTCCTTACGTCGCGGAATACGTGGTGGAACGTCCGGAGAAAACGGTGATTTACATCCTGCTGTACCTTTTACCGTCAGTGCTTTCTGTTCCGCTCTGGGTGCCGCTGTCGAGGCGTATTGGCAAAAAGGCCATGTGGATGCTGTCGATGTTGCTCACCGGTTTTGGATTTGGCGGCATGTGGTTCCTTGAAGCGGGGTCGGACATCCTCATTTCCATACTGGCTGTCATCTGTGGCCTGGGGGCGGGCAGCGGAGCGGTGGTTGCACCTTCCATTCAATCAGACGTAATTGATTACGATGAATACATGACAGGTAAGCGCAAGGAGGGCACTTACTTTGCGACCTGGAATTTTGTTTACAAGAGCGCAACGGGTATCACCATCATGCTGACAGGGTTTGTGCTCAGTGCTTCAGGCTTTACGCCAAACCAGGAACAGACTGAACTCACGAAAACAGCCCTGCTGACCCTTTATGCCATCTTCCCGCTTGTCTGTTACCTGGTTGGTGCAGCCATATTCAGCCAGTTCAAGCTCAATGAGGCTGCCTACCAGGAAATTCGTGATTCACTGGATGCAAAAACCGCAAACCGACCGGAGGCAGGAGATGGACGGGATACATGATCTTGGCGGTAAACCCGGATACGGCAGGGTAGACCGAACCGGTGAGGACGAGGTTTTCCACAAGCGGTGGGAAGCTTCCGTGTTTGTCATGAACGGTGTGGGCAAAGCGGCGGGTGGCTGGTACCACACGGATCAGTTTCGCCATGCTGTCGAACGCATCGATGCGCAGGCCTACCTGAAACACGGTTATTACGGTCGGTGGCTGGGCGGAATCGAAACCCTGTTGGTAGAAGCGGGCATAGTGACATCCGAAGAAATCGAAAAGGAACTGCTGGCGCGCGGCGGCTCGCTCGACGACCTGGTTGCTGCGAGGCCCTCGAACAAGCCTGAGCCCCTTGGACCAAATCCCTCAAAGGACGGCGCAAGGCGTGATCTGCCGAATTCGCCAGCTTTTGTCGCCGGCGACATGGTTCGTACAGCAGGGCAGCCAGTTCCGGGACATACCCGCCTGCCAGCCTATGCCAGGGACAAGACTGGGCAGGTGATCTGTCACCATGGTGGCTGGGTGTTTCCAGACACTGCCGCCCATGGGCAGGGTGAACAACCAAAACATTTATACACGGTCCGCTTCAGCAGTGAGACACTTTGGAACAAGCCAGGTTTTTCTGTTTCGCTGGATCTGTTCGAACCCTACCTTTCGCCTGAGGTGAACAATGACTGATGCCGACGCGCCGCAACTTCGTGCGGAAGCGCTGGAGGCGCTGCTTATTGAAAAAGGCCTGCTGACCAGCGACCTGGTGGACAAGGTCATTACCCGCTACAGCGAACGGGTCGGTCCCATGAACGGGGCGAAACTCGTGGCCAGGGCCTGGCGTGAACCGGAGTTCAGGAAAGCGCTTCTTGAGGATGCAACTTCTGTTGTGACGGAATACGGTTTTGAAGGTGGTGAAGTACAGAAGCTGGTCGTGGTGGAGAATACCCCGGAAGTTCATAACGCGGTTGTCTGCACTCTGTGTTCCTGCTACCCGTGGGCAGTACTGGGTTTACCGCCCAGGTGGTACAAGGATCCCGCCTACCGATCCCGCATTGTCAGTGAACCCCGTGAAGTACTCCGGGAAATGGGGGTCAGTCTCAGAGAGGAAATGGAGGTTCGGGTCTGGGATAGCAGTGCTGAAGTTCGCTATATGGTGCTTCCAATGCCACCCGAGGGTTCTGAGAACTTGTCTCTCGAGGAACTGCAAAGCCTGGTGACGCGCGATTCCATGATTGGTGTTGAAACCCTGTGACTGCAGTAGATGATGACATGTCCCTGGCGCTGTACGGCAGGGCTGCGCCACCTATGGCCAATGGTGAGGTTGTATTCGAGGCGCCCTGGCAGAGTCGAGTATTTGGTATGGCACGCGCGCTCTGCGAGGAAGGGTTGTTTGAGTGGGACGACTTTCGACAGTACCTCATTGCTGAGATAGAGCACTATGACCTGTCCCATCCGGAAGGGGCGGGTTACCAGTACTTCGATCACTTTCTGAACGCCCTGGCGAGCTTGCTGGCGCAGCGCGAGCTGTGCGCTGCCTCAGAACTCGCCGACAGAACCCTGAAACTCGCGCAGCGACCCCACGGTCACGATCACTGAAACAACCGCTCTTCCAGAAGTGCGAAGGGTATGGGTCCCCAGTCAACGATTCGTTGGTTGAATACGCTGTGGCAGACATCACCGAGTCCCCGTGCAAGGCATTGTTCCTGCATTCTGGTGAACTCTGATTTCCCGGCCAGTGTTGCTACAAAGTGCCCGGGCTCCAGCTCAAGCTGGTTCAGCATCAGTTCTATGCGATGTTCGGACAGTGGCAGGGTGTTGTGGAGTTGCTGTTTAGCCTCTTTCCTGTTCCAGGAGCCGGTATGCAGGTTGAAATCAGCGAGTGCAAGCGCAGCGAGCATGCGTGCGTATAACAGATAGTCAATGGTGTGCTTCGTGTCCCGATTGCCGATATGGTCCACCATGTACGCCCCCCAGCCATGCTGGTAGGCGGAGATCCGGAGAAACTGTTTCAGGGATTCGCTGCTGCTGCCGCTGATGCTGCGCATACCGGGAAAGCCATAGTAAACAGCAAGGGCCTTTGTTTCGAAATCAGGCAGGTTGCCGACATTGGTCAAGTTGATGGTCAGACCAGCTGGTGAGAAGCGGAACATCTGGCCCATGGAATTTTCATCATCGTCCTGCTCACCGAAGATCGCCAGTTCTGACTCTTCGTAACTTACCAGCGTGTCATACCAGTCCAACTGTGCTTCGAGCATGGCATCAGCCAGTGCATCCAGGTAAGCCTGCCTGCCTTCGAAACTGTCGTCAGGATAACTGGCCTGTTCGCGCCGGAGCTTCACAAACTGCGCCAGGTCGAACCTGTCTGGTGAGAACTCGGTTAAAGCGGCAATAGTCTGATCAATTCGTGTCAGTTCCCGCTCAATGACCTGGCGGTATTCGAGCAGCGACCAGTCCAGTGTAGTTCTCCTTTGCAGGACCGGCAGGTAACCGCTGCCGAATGTGGACAGGTCAGTTTGCAGATAGAGGTAATCGAGTATCTTCTTTTCGAAAGCCACGCGTTCACTGGTCATTTGAAGATCAACGCTGGCATCAAACAGGACTATCTTTTCGCGCAGGTATCCAGGTTGTTCGGCAACAGCCAGTGATGGCAGCTCGTTTCGGACATCTACCAGGATTTTGCGTGCAATCGCCTCTTCCATACGATGCCGTGCATCACCGGCTGGCGATGTCCTGCTCTCCTGTACCGTCATGGGTTCCGTCGTTTGGCAGCCGCTAAGCAGCATCATCGCCAGGTAAAGGGTGATAAAACGCTTTGTCACAACAGGCCGGTTCTTACGGTGGTAATGATGTAATGCAGTCTGGATGACGCGGAGGGGAGATCGTGAAGCACCTTCTTTAGTGAATCCGGCGGCGATTCGAGCTCCCTGATATTGATCAGGATGTTCAGTTCACTGGACTTGATCGCCGCATCAAACAGGAGCGCCGCAATGGCAACGTCAGATACCAGGTTTGCGTTTCCCCGGCTCGCGAGTTGTTCCAGGTGGTCCAGTCTGGACATACAGGTTTTGATAATTCTAGCGGGCACTTCAGCTGCAGTCTGCAGCGCCGCTGGCATGTCACCTTCGCCGCGGTAGGCTTTCATCACCGATTTGAAGGCAGCCTGGTCATCTTCGCCGGCCTGCATCAGGGTGTCGATGGCGCCGCTGGTTTCGGCAACAATTCCTGCAAACTCATCACCATCACTGAAGTTGGCCACCATGTTCATCAGTGCGCATGCTTCCGCTGCCATGACAGCAGCCACCGCGCCACCGCCCGGTGTCGACTTCCTTGCGGAGACATGGTCCAGATAGGAGCGGAGCGTCTGGTTTTCCAGTTCGGTCACTGGTGAAAATTCCTGAACAACCGGATGGTGTTTCTCATGCACATGGCGACGGTCATGGGACCAACCCTTGGCACGAATACGCGGACTTTTTGTGCGACCGCTTCTTCGAAGTTTTTCTCGGAAGAAAAGTTAACGCACACGGTATCCTCATTAACCTCATTGGCAGTGATACAGAAAGACTTGTCAGGGACACCTGTGATAACGATATTGGATTGTGCCAGTGCTTCACTCCTTGTCACTGATGTCTCCTCTGGTTGTCCATCACGGAACATCAGCGGGCCGTTTTCGTCGAAGGAATATATCCTGGCGCCATCGTTGGACATCATCACGGCGAGCGGCCTGCCGATGACTTCGCTGCGATTGAAGATGGTGACAGTCTTGTCGTTTATGGGTCTTTCTCCCGAGCCATATTCACCGATGTCATCGAGAATCTTTACGATAGCCAGTGGTGTGCATGGGATCAGTGCCTTTTTGTTGCTGTCTTCCCCGTTGGCGAGTCGGTCGTTTGCAGTCAGTTTTCGAGTCCAGTAAAGACTGCCCGCTTCGATATCCTTCGTGTAGTGCACGAGGTTCCTCAGGTAATCATCTTCCTGGTTGGCGAATACCGGGAAGTAGACAAAAATGCCGTGTACATCCGGGTTCTCGTTGGCGGCCAGGATTTCCTTCTCAAGTTCCAGTCTTTGTACCTGCCTGAGGTGGTAGTGAAATCCGGCATCGTCGAATACACGCTTGGTTGCGTTTGCATAGGCAATCGAAGGTTTGTCTTCCGAGGCAATAAATCCGGCTACATGAAGTTCCTGGTTCAATGCGCTAACGGAATCTTTCAGTTCCTTGAGATATTGCTCTGCGATTTCCGCAGGATCAATCACGGGCATCGGCGCTACTCGTTGTCGTAGGTGTTTCGAGGTCTCGTAATCGAACCCAGGTAACCACGGTGGTGACGTGCGTGGTAGTCCTCCCTGGTAAACCCCTTGAGTTCCATCAGTGTCAGCGCGATGGCATCACTGATGGCGTGCATCACCGCGATGGTAGCGCTGGGCGTGAGATTAAGCGGGCAGGGTTCTTCGATATCGGGCCCCATATCCAGCACCACCTCACTCAGGTCCCGAAGCGGCGCATCCGTGTGCGACGTGACGCCAATCACGTGATCAACGCCCAGGTTGTGAACGATCTCCAGCATCTCCAGGACTTCATTGGATTTTCCGCTCGTCGAAAACGCAACGACGGCGTCTCCGTCAGACATCATGCCCAGGTCACCATGACCCGCTTCAGCCGGATGCACGAAGAACGCCGGTGTACCAGTGGATGACAGGGTCACCGCGAACTTGTGCGCAATATAGCCGGCTTTGCCGATCCCCGTGGTGATGACTTTCCCGCGGCAGTTCAGCAGGATATTGACGGCTTGCTCGAACGCGTCAGTCACCTGGATGGCAGCCACGGCTGCTGCCTCCTTGGCGATGATGTCCTGCATGCGTGCTTTGATGTCCATGGAGTAGGCCCGAGAGATGCGAGGCGTCATTATACTTGAACGAATCACTGATGTAGCATGAAAGCACTAGTTACGGAAGTTCCTTTACGGAGACAAGACTTTACAGAGATAACACTTTACGGAGAAAACACTTTACGGAGAAAACATGGTCAGGATTGTCGGTAACGTTAAGCCCGAGGATGACTACACCCATCCACTTGGGCCAGAAGAAAATTTCAACGAATCGGTTTACTTCAATTTCTTCGACCGGGAGAACAACAGGGGTGGCTTCATCCGAATGGGTAACCGGGCGAATGAGGGTTACGCCGAGATGACTGTCATCGTTTTTAACAGTGATGGGTCCGCATTTTTTAACTACAAAAAGCCGGAAATATCCAGTAACGACGAGTGGAATGCAGGCGGTGCCCGAGTGGAAGTGCTGGAACCCGGCGAGAGAGTGAGGACCCTCTATCAGGGCTCTGCACTGCATATGGCAGATCCGCGGGATATGAAAGATCCCGGAAAAGCCTTCAAGAGCAATCCGTTCAGGAAGATTGACCTGGATCTTGCGCATGAAGGTGTTGGACCACTCTACGGTCATGTCGGTGAGCCGGGGGATGGTAACGACTTTGCAAGGGCGCACTATGAGCAGCACATGCGCGTTACAGGGACTCTAAGGGTCGAGGGCGAGCCCGATATTGTATTCAACGGACATGGATTGAGAGATCACTCCTGGGGACCTCGCTACTGGCAGTCAATCCGCTCTTATCGCTGGATTACAGGCAATTACGGTGATGATCTCGGTATGGTTCTGTCTGTTGTTGGAGACAGGGTTGGCGGCATGTTCCATCGTGGCGAGGAATTCATCAAGGTCAAAGACATTAAGCTTACGACCGATTACGAAGAAGACACAAACTTCCACAAGGCGTTCAAGGCGGATGTGTCTCTCGAGGATGGCACCCGGCACCTGGTGGAAGGCAGGGTAAAGGGTTTTATCCCACTCAGGAACCGGCGGTCAGAACAGATCACCTACATCGGTGAAGGCATGACCGAATACACCCTGGACGGTGAACGAACCGGGTTTGGCCTGTCGGAATATCTCACCCAGCCAGATGATGAGATTTGACCGGTATAAAGTGATTCAGCGCTTCTCTAAGCCCGCGGTTATAGAGAAACAGTTCCCGGCAGCGAGGCCAGTTGAGCCAGGTTGCCTGTAGCAGGTAGTCAGCATCGTCGACGATAGCCGGCGGGGAGCCAGGGTCTGCAAGCTCAGCACTGAACCAGTGTGTCGTGCAATCGAAAATGGTGGCGTTCCAGCGGAACAGGTACTGATTGGTGAAGGCTTCTGAAGTTAGCGAGACCCTATATCCGGTTTCCTCCATGGTTTCCCTGATCGCGCCTTCCGCTGCAGTTTCTCCCTGCTCAACTGCGCCACCGGGTAGTGACCAGTAACGCTTCCGCGTGGTTGGATCCTGGAGCTCAATGGCAAGAAGTTTGCCCTCCTGGAGGCAAATGACGCCGGTTCTGATGCGTTTTTTCACGCGTTAGATAACCGGCGCTGGCAGACTGGTTGCTGTTCCATCTGAGAAGTCGACGATACCATCGGTTGACATGGAACCAACTTCTTCACCTGCAGCAGTAAGAATTCCACCCGTGACCAGGCCATCGCTGTCCAGGCTCAGGTTCAGCGTTGCGTTCATATCGGTGATCACATTCGTGATGAGATCTGTCATGACAGTACTTTGACCTGAAGCTACCGTGTACTGGTTGATCTGCGTTTCCAGTTTGCCGGACAGGGACAGGGTCGAACCGTCCGCAAAGGTAAAGGCCGTGTTGTAGCTGCCAGCATCCTGCCCGGCATCAGAAGCAGAAACATCGGTAAGTGCGATGACGCCCGTGAATTCAAGTCCGCTGGTTGCCCTGAGGCTGCCGTTAAAACTGATGGTTGAAATATCAGAGGCAGTGCCGTCACTTGTGATGTCCAGGTTCAGGCTGCCGGTATACAGTTGCTGTGTCGTCAGGTCATCCTGCGTCCGGGAAACGCTGACCGTAATTTCGGTGGCATCAAATGTGCCGGTTGCACCGGTATTTGTACGTGTGCCCGAAGCGATTGTCATGTTGACGCTGATACCCGTCTGAATATTGCTGGTGGTGGATGTGACCGTCGTGAGGGTAACGGTATTGCCGGATACTTCGAGGACGCCGGAAACGTTGGTGCCGGTCAGTTCCGTTTCCCCGTTGGCAAGGGCATCTGCAATCGCTTCATCCAGCTGCAGGATTGTTGTGCGCATTTCGCGAGAAACGAGCGTTGCGATGAGTGCGACCTGGTCTGAATAGACCAAAGCTGCACCTTCTTTGGTTCCACCAAAAGCCGGAGTTGTTGATATCAGCAGGGTGGACCCCATGGCTTCGGACAACCGACTGATCATGGTGCGCCCTCTGTCCAGGGCATCAGGGCTGTCTGGGTCTGCAGGGAGTGCAATATCAACCGTCGCATTTCATGCCTGATCAAGCAGGGGAACCGATGCCTGGCGCGAGGCTATGGCGCCCGCCAGCACCGCAGAAGGGGTCACAAGACCTGCCTGGTAAGTTGAGCTGCCGCTCACGAACGCTGTCATTGCCTGTGCCAGGTAGGTTCCCGTGGCGCGCAGGTTGCCTGTTGCCGTTGCATTGACCTGGTTTGTCATTCGGTTGAGCACACGTCGATAGTTTGCAACATTACTGATTTCTGTATCTACCTGGCCATGCAATGAAGCATTGAACAACGCCAGGGCAAGCGCTGGTGTCGGCGTGGATGATGCAGTTGGCAGGTCGACGTTGGTAACGGTGTTGATATCCCGGCCGCTGGAAGAAAGACCAGAGGTGAACTCAACAAATCCCATCGCTTGCCGGTTTGCGAGTTCAACAAGATTCTGGTCCAGTATGCCGCCACTGGCACTTTTGATGGCCAGTGCTGCTGCGAGGTCACTGGCAGCACTGAAGTTAACATTGATCAGGCGGTCACCACTTTCGGAGTCAGGAGGGTAGGTCGGTGCCAGGGCTCGCAGTGAAAACCCGTCCGGGAGGTTGTAGGTCTCACCGTAGGCAACGAAATCACCTTCACGGGTCAGGCAGTCGTTATCTCCCTCCTGATCAAAGTCGCAGACGGCGGTGGCCCCGCTGCCATCGAGTGTCAGTAATAGTGGTGGCGTAATCCCTTCCTGAATTTCAAACTCGGAGAACACAAGACGATAGCTGCCACTATCGTTGGTTGTTCTTCCGCTGGCGACAACCACATCGTCACCATTTGCATCCTGTACGGATATCCGGGCGCCGCTGATTCTTGACGCGGCGCTACCGCCGATGCCGTCCCGGGGTGGTTCCGGTGGATCGACAATGATGTTTTCCGAGGAGTCAGAACCACCGCCGCAGGAAGCGAGCAGGATCAGCAATGAAAGAAGACACAATCGGGTCGCGGGTACAGGATTCATGCAGCTACTTCAAAGACCAATGTTCGGAGAAAGCGAGAATACGTGACCCGCTGATGAAAGGCTACTGATCAGCGGCTGTCGCGGTGTTTGCTTTCAGCCAGTCGCTGACCTGTTGGGCGAGCCACGTTTTGTCTTCCATGGAAATGCCTCGAGGGTCGAATCGCCAGCGGTTGTGGGTACCAAGTAGTGGTAGCAATTCCGGGCGTTCAATTCGTACCAGCCAGTTGGCCATCAGTTCACCAGGGCCGCGAGTGAAGCCGACCTGGTCGAGGTGTTTCTCAATCCTGAAAAATGGGGATTCCCTGCCCGGAAGAACCCAGGTGCGGATGGATTCTTCCTCTTCATCTGCCAGTACAACCTGTTCCGAGGTGGCGATTCGCCAGCCCAGTATCAGCACCAGAATGAAACCGACGCCATAGAGTTCTCTTTCATAGTCTTCCAGTCTCTGCTTGTTCCACCATAGCTGGAACAGGAACAGGTTATTGCCGAGGTAATCCCAGACCGGCTGCAGCAACCCGGCCCGGTTCTCTTCCATGCTCAGCCATTGCTGCGGTGTCGTATCCACCGGTATCCATCGATCATCAACATACGCAATCGCCCAGGCGTGTGCATGCCTTTGCCTTACCAGGTACATCCTGAGATCTTCATCCCATTCCTGGATGGCGTATCCCACCACATAGCGTGCAGGGATACCAAGGTGTCGCAGCAGCAACGTTGTTGCGCTGGCAAAGTACTCACAGTGACCGGCCTTTCCCTGCAGCAGAAAATGATCGAGGGGGGCGCGTTTCAGCTCCTGGTCATCCTGGTAGAGAGTATAGCGGAAATCCGAGAAGAACGAATTTACAAATGGAATGACCTCTGTTTCGGGTAACTCTCCTGGTGCAATTTTCGCCATCGTCACCCGGTGTTCCTCGGGTACTTCGAGGTCCATTGGGCCAGGTGGCGTCCCGAGATGGATGCTGTCGTCGTATCGTACCTTGTAGTGCGGTGCCGGAATCAGGCCCAGACCCTGGATGCTGCCATATTCTGTTGTTGCGATATCGATGGCTGCCAGCTCATCAACTTCCACCGTCTCAAGGGGGAGAGGTATGAGTGAACGTTCCCGGTCGAACTCAAGGTAGATCCTGGACTGCGGATAGATCGTGATTGGATTGCGCTGGTTGTCGACATCGACAAACTGCCATTTGAAATCGTCGACATGATCCACGTTGGAAAAGCGGGTATCAAACACTTCCCAGCTGTTGCCGGAAGACGTGTTGTAAACGGCCTCCATTAATGTAGCGGGAAAATCAGGGCGTCCGGATTCAGGTCTGATTCGAAAGGCGATGGCATCGGACAGTTTCAGCTGTCCCACCTTGCCGATGGCGGTTCGTGTTTTGAACGGATCCGTACGTTGCGATATCCAGGCAGCGATCCAGAGTTCCGTCTGTTTTTTCAGCCCCAGGTGAGCGGTGCGGATTCCCGTGTGCAGTACCGTGGCTGTCAGAAAAATCAGGCACATGGACAAAATCAGCGCTGGTCGGGGAAAACGGCTGGAGCGCAGGTTAAACAGCAACAGGAAGATGATGGCTGATGCAACGGGATAATAATAACTGCCATCCCGGTTGAGACCGGCTGCGAGCAGGCAGGTTCCGAGAAATACGTAGTCCATATCCCAGGTTTGCTGCACGGGTTCTCTCTGGCGCCTCAGGCTGTAAAAAAGCACATCCAGGGACATCCGTGGCGTCGTGCTGTAGGCAATTACAGTCATCAGGGGGAAGACGAGGATAGGCATCCATGACAACAGCGTCGTGATGAAGTGGTAATCCTGCCGGTTCATGAACAGGAAAGTGACCATGCCGGCCAGGCCAACGCTTGTCAGGTCAGCGACCCGGTAGAAATCCTGTTGCGTTAGTGCCCAGCGCCGATTCAGGTAAAACCTGGTCTCAAATATGATGGTCATTGGCAGGGCAAACCACCAGAGCTCGGTCTGGTAACCCCAGAAGAGGATGGTCAGAACGCCGATGTATTTTAGGTTCACAACTGGCTCAAGGCTGTTCACAACTGGCTCAAGGCTGTACCCACGTCGGGCATGGGTAGCAGGTGATAGTGGTCGGGATACTGGTGTGAGTCGTTTTCCTCCTGCACGTTTTCCTCCTGTACAAGGAAGACCGCTGTTGGGACTCCCCTCGCTTCGACGCTACGGATAAGCTGTGTTCTGGCATCATCCATGGCGCCAAACACAAACAGGCAGCCACTCATGAGGCGCGAGCGTTCCATCAGCAGTTCGTTAAAGTCTTCAATCGTACCTTCAGTCATTTTCATCGTGGCCAGTGCTTCCAGTTGCTGTGACGTTTGTGCGTAACCCCGGCCAGCGGTGATGACCTCTGGCCGGCTGGTCATGAGGCAGAGATCCATCAGGCCGTCCATGTTTTCCATGTTAGTCAACAGGCTGGCCGCGACAGAGATAACCTCCTCGAAGACATCATCCGGCTGGCTAAAACTGTCGACAACGAGCGCCTGTCGGACAAAAAATTCGTCCTGGAATTCTTTGACGACCGGTTTCTCCCGTTTGGCAGAACTGGCCCAGTGAATTTTCCTGATCGGATCGCCATCCCGGTAGTCACGCAACGAAACAAACTCGTCACTTTCACCGATAGACCAGGTGGAATTCACGCCGCCGGGCTGAAAATGGCGACCCCCCTGGAATTCGAACCTGCGGGATAGGGGATATCGCCTCGGCAGTACAGTCAGTGTCTCGCGGTTATCGAATTCGACTGTGCCGAAGTTCAGGCCAAGCGGGTCCGGATGCAGGATGGTGGTTGATTCGAAGTACACCGGTCCCCGTCGCAAGGGTGTTGCCCTGACGGTCGCATCCGCATGGGATTTAAGATCAACATCCGGTACATCCGCGGTTTTCAGGCTGATTCCGGTATTCAGTTTCTGCAGCCAGACGAATCGGTGGAATCCCAGCCAGCGATCGTAGGCGTTTCGTGTTTCTTCACCCGGTTCACGCATGCGTTGGAACTGTTCCATATCCGGCGGAATCACCTTAGGGTTGTCCACAACTTTCAGGTCACGTTCCACTCGCTCACCCTCATTGAAGACCGAGATGTAATACTCGAAATCCTCTCCTGCAGTGGCATACCTGGGCAGGTGCCTTCGAATGCTGACCTCGGGCACCAGGAACCTGAGGCTAAGCCGGCTGTATACCAGCACACACACCAGCAGGGCGAACAACTGGTACACAAACGACAGATCAGTATCGAGGCCGACGGCACCGCAGATCACCGTGCCGGTCTGCAGCAGCCTGCCGCGATCAGAATTTTTTCGGGTTGCCCTGCGACTTATGCTGGTAAGTCGCGTCCAGGTAGGGAAGGCACGTTCGCGAAAAGCCGCCATGATGATCAGGCCGGAACGGGCGTGTCCTGAACAATCTCGAGGACAATCTGTGCCGCCTGGGAGCCGGCGTATTGTGAGCTGGAGTCCAACACCAGTCTATGTGCGATGGTTGGTACGGCCAGCTCCTGGATGACGTCGGGCGTGACGAACTCTGCCCCTTGAATCAGTGAGAG
>JADHNI010000067.1 GCA_016779585.1 Pseudomonadales bacterium | reverse complement strand
TTGCTTTTCTCCCCAACAAGCCGAAGCTTCTCGCTGAGTTCTTCAAATCTCTTTTGGTGAGTATTCGAAACAACCAGCTTCTCAGCAATCTCCCGCCGGCCTTTATAAGTGGTCCAATGATTGACCGAGTAGCTAATGAGATAGAAAGCAAAAAATATAACTGAACAGTCCACAATGCCGAGCTGGCGATCTACAAACCATACGTAGAGCCAGAACAAGGGAAAGAACAGCAATGTTTGCCAGAGGCATAAACGAACCTGGGCATTACCCCGGTCACGCATGGTTTGATCAGCCATACGAACTTTTTCGATAGACAGGCGATGCCTTTCTTGAGCCTAGTCAAGTTCCTTGCGTAATTCACTCACTGACTCTTCTTCACTCAATTCTTTCTCCGCATTGATATGTAATGGTCATGCCCACCTTTGGTGGTCATTCCCATACATATATAACAACTAGCCAACTAGCCAACTAGCCAACTAGCCAACTAGAGAAACCTCCATGTAACTTTTAGCTCGCTGATGATCACCGTCTTTCGATTTGTTGATTGAATATTCAGAACCATTGAGGCGGACCTTGATAGGCTCAGATCCAATTAATGAGAAATGATCACCGACGGTTCCTAGGGCAATTTTATAGACTTCGGAGTAGCGCTTTCTAATTTCGGTTAACGCGTGTCGACCTTGACCAAATGTTTCGATGACCCGCTTCGCGACATTTTCTGGTGTTTTTTGCCAATACTCCTGACGTTTCACTTTCGCCGGATAAATGACGCCGACCGACTCACCTGTTTCATCTTCGACGCTCATGATCTGAAACCAGCGATCATCGTTGCTAGCTGGTCTGTAGTTCTGCTTGGCGTCACACAACTGAATGAAACTAGCTGCGACCTTTGTGTCAACTGACCTTTGCTTGGCCTCACCAGGCGACATTGCGCTAAGGGTGGTAACGACTCTACAACCATCACTAAGTGCCTTGGCTCCTCGACTACTCTCGGCGTTGCCTTTTACCCTCTCTCCTTTGCTGATTTTTCGAGTGTGATGAACTAGAAGAACGGCACAATCAGCATCTTGCGCCATGGAGCTTAGCTCTCGAATTATCTTCGCCATCGCGGAATTGCTATTCTCGTCCGCGGGATTGACTGCTGAAAGGGGATCTATGATTAGCAAGTTGATTTGCTGCTCTTTCAGATGTTCGACCAAACCAGATACGAAGTCAGTCGCTTCCGGCTGAGAACCTTCCAGTTTAAAAAGCTGAAAGCGGAACTTTGGCAAGAAAAGAGCATGATCTGAAAATTCAAGCTTGTGCGCCGTGCAAAGCGCTTTATATCGTCGTTTAATCTCTGAGATGTCGTCTTCATAGCTAAGAACCATGACATTCGTCGACTCCCTCAGCCCTATACCCAGCAAGTCCTGACCTGCTGCAACGGAACAACCTATTGTCAGGGCGAAGCTACTTTTACCTGTTCCGCCTGGCGCAATCAGAGCGTTCACATGACCTTTTAGAAGGAAACCGTCGACAATCCAAGGTCTTGGTTCTAGCTCAATTGAACTAGGGTGCCCCAGACATGTCGAAAGAACTTTACCTGTTTCTTTGGCCACAACGATCTCATCGGCTTCTAGGCTCTCCTCAAGATCCCAAGGAGGTAAATATCTGCTCATGAGTCTGACCCCCGATCTTCAGTTTTAGACTTCGAAATGTAGTCAGATCGCTGCATTTCAGGGGTTAGGTCCTCGAGGGGTACTAACACTCCATCCAGCTCGAACGTTGTTGATTTTGCAGCGGTAGACCTACTTTTCACGCGCACATCGAACAAAGAACAGCTCGTGACAGAACACTGCTCGACCTGCTGTCTCCATGTTCCAGGAACAAGATCGTCATAAACACATGAAACACAATGGGCATCTACTCGCGCCCGTAGCGAATTGGTTCCAGCGCTGTCCAGAATGGATTCTATGATTTCAGACTTGGACTTCTTCATGAAAGCACCCCCTCAGACTGCGAGGTGTTCTGCTGTCGAACTGCGTAAGTATCGATCCAGAGGTCTAGCGTCTCTCTCTCGTAGCAAACTCGGTTACCGATTCTTAGATATTCGGGAGCTGGAAGGCCAAGGAGTAGTCCAGTAGAACGAGACCTCCTCAACGTGAAATCAGAAAAGATGTTCCCGCAATACTCTCGGGTTTCTTTCGGGGAAAGTCTGGGTCTGTGTTGCATGGTTACCACCCTCTATAGAACGATATTGAAAGTGGTTACCTATTATAGAGACAATTTTTTTCGGCTAAACAAGTTTCGTATTTAGCGAGACCAACTCTCCTCTCGATTAATCAACGCAACTGCAGCAGCCTTGTGTTCCGGCGCCAAGTGCGCATATCTGAGGGTCATGTCTATTGAGGAATGTCCCAGCAGCTCTCTTACAGTATTGAGGTCTACTCCCGCCATAACAAGCCTGGATGCAAAGTGATGTCGAAGATCATGGAACCTAAACTCCTTGATCCCCGAAAGTAGCATCAACCCCTTCCACGACTTCTTGATATTGTTCAGTACTTTTCCTGTGACTGGGGACGGAAACACAAGAGACTCGGAATCAGTTTCATTTCTCCACGTCAGCAGTGTTTGAAGAACCTCGTCATTCATCGGTATGTCCCGAGACTTTCCCGACTTAGCTGACGCTGCCTTGATTTTGATTTGCTTCAGATTGAAATCGACACTGCCCCATTCCAACTGAAAAATCTCACCACGCCGCATTCCTGTATTCATCGCCAATATACAAAGGGGCTTTAAGTAATCGACAAAACTCCTTTTTTCGAGATCAGGCAGGAGCACGATGTTTCTCTCTCCTCTCCAGAGGTTTGCTGAGACACGCTCACTTTTAATCCCGCTCTGTCGCTTATCCAGCGCCTCGCGAAGTCTCAATTCCTCGCTTTCAGTAAGATATCTAACACGCTTGTCTTCAGAGGTCCTTAACGGCTTTATTTGCTGTATCGGGTTCGCGTCAATGATTTCCCATTCAACAGCCTTAGAAAGCACAGCCTTAAGCGCACTCACACGTCGGTTGATACTGCTCTCTTTCAGCGGTTTACCTGTCGTTCCCTTGAGCCGGTCAGTTCGCCACTTAGTCACATCCCAGTTCGTGATCTTCTCAAGTTTCCTCCCAAAAAGATGCTCAAAGTCTCTTTCAAGGGTCTCCAGGGTTTCTTTTCCAGACTTCCTTTCGGTGGTGACCCACTCAGCATATCGGTGCTCAATAAAGCCGCCTAAAGTATCGTACTTGGCCTTCTTCGCGATCCTGGAATGCTGTTTGCGCTCAGCTTGGACGTCTACACCCCTCGCTACTTCGCCTAACTTTGCGACGGCCATCTTCCTTGCGATAGTAGGGGTTATTGCTCCGTGTCGACCCAGAGTGTGGTCTCGTCCTTGTCCATTGTGCCTGTAATGAATCGCGTAGGTCTTAGTGCCGGACGGCATGACACGCACGAAGAAGCCCGACAGCTCGTTATCCCAGACCTTATAAATCCTTGATTCTGGTTTCAGTGCCGCGACACTCTTGTTTGTAAGCTTGCCTTTCATCGGAAACAATATTTACTGCAGGTTTACTGCATGATATTGCCACTCAGCTCACTACAACACAACTAAGAGAACAGGCTAATAAGGCGGGAAAATAGGTATTTACGTGGATTTTTCAGGTTCCCCGACGTGATGTATCGTTATAGAAGTTTGCCAAAGAAACACACTGGCAGTGTAGAGGTCGGCGGTTCGATCCCGCCTAGCTCCACCAAACAACAAAGGCTACCGTAAGGTGGCCTTTTTTGTTTATGGAGCGCGGGTGAGACCGACGACTCCGGCTTGTTTGATCCCGCGGGGGCGCCCAGCCCTAGCTCCACCAAAACAAAGAAAGCACCTTCAAGGTGCTTTTTTTTGTTTTCGAGATAAGAATCGAAACGCCAAAGCAGCAGGACGCCAGCCCAGTCAGTACCGGCCTAGATATGCGCGGCTGACCCGCCATCGACCTCAATAGCTGCACCGTTCACATACGAAGCCGCATTGGAGCACAGGAAAGCGATCACATCAGCGACCTCTTTTGAAGTACCGTAGCGACCGACTGGCACACCACGTCCGTTGTTCTCCAGCACTTTTTCCATCGTGGAATCATTCGCCTCCGCAATCTCGGTGGCCGCCCGCTCCCACATCGCTGTGTGTATCAGACCCGGGAGCACGGAGTTAACCAGCACACCGTCGGATCCGTACTTTTTCGACAGGGACTTGCTGATGGAAATCATCGCAGCCTTCGTCGCCCCGTAGTCGATTAACGCAGCGTTTGGATACTTGGCAGCGCCACTGGCAATCATCACCACCCTGCCCCACTGTTGCTTTCTCATATGGGGCAGAAAACGACGCGTGCAACGAACAGCGGAGAGCAGGTTGAGTTCATGCAAATCCTGCCAGTCTTCATCCGTCATGTAGAGAAAATTGCGCGATGGAGATGCACCGACGTTGTTGACCAGGATATCGACACCGCCACCTTCTTCCACTTTATCCAGAAAGGCCTCGGTGGAAGCCTTATCACCCATATCGGCGATCATACCTGTGACCTTGTCGGAGTAACCTGACAACGCATCCACGGCTTCCTGGTTGCGGGCACAGAAGATGACTGTTGCGCCCATATCTGCCAGCTCTTTGACTGCAGCCTCACCAATACCCAGGCTCGCACCCGTCACCACGGCCCGCTTACCTTCAAGATTCAGGTCTATCATTTGCTCCCTCCCTTACTGTTTCAGTTGGATTTCCACTGCTCACCATCACCGGGAGGCTTCACCCAACCGGACTCTGGTGGCGCATAGTTATCTTCTTTTTGCTGCCGGCCCTCAAAGTGATCCGGGAACAGCGCAGGATTCAACCCGGCGCATTCGTTCAGCGAACGATCACAACAGAAGCCCAGGCCCTGGCCACCATGACGGAAACATCGAACATTGCCTGATCCACTGACTCGTCGCTCCATCGCGCTACCTGTTGCATATCGCGATACACAGACAAACTGGTCACTACCTGGGTTGCCTTCAACATTCTCACCCACCGGAACAAGATATCGCTTGATATCGATCCAGTTTCGCTGAATTTCCGAAACCAGGTTAAAACACTGGGCGCTGGCCGCGAAACTGCTGCCTGGCAACAGTGAAAGCGCCAGAAACAGGTAAAAAGGCGCAAACAATCTTTCGTTCCACATAGGTATATATCTTAAAATGGTCTTTACGCGATACGGCTAGTATTTGTCCATGAAAGACGCGACTGAGTTTCATATTAAACCAGCAAGCCGCGAACAGACCATGACGTTTATCGCAGGCAATCTCGCTATCAGCATCTCATTGCTGGTTGTTATCGTGGTTACGGGTGAGGTCAATCCAACGGTAGATCTCACCGACCTGCTTTTTGAAGGCGCTTCCGCGATTGTTGCGTTCGCGATTTTCAGTGCTGCCGCCATGGTCGTTGTCTCGGCAGCCTCCATGCCCACGCTGCTCCTGGGGCTGTTCCTGTTCCAGATCGGTCGGCTACTGGATGTGGTCGATGAGGTCGTACTCTTTCCGATGAGCTTCTGGTCGGTGGCCGGCGACGCCAAAACCCTGGTTGGCGAGATGATACTCGCCGGCGTTGCGTTTTACTTTGTTCGAGTCTCGAATCGGATCGCCAATCTCGACGGTCTCACAAAACTGTTTAACCGCAACTACCATGTGCACCGCCTTGAGGAAATGCTGCACCAGTCCGCACATAGCGGGGACCATGCCGCGGTCATTGCCATCGACCTCGATAAGTTCAAGGACATCAACGATGAGCATGGTCATGCTTACGGCGACGTCGTGCTGCAACACACAGCGAGGCTGCTCAACAGATTTTCAAAGAAGTCTGTCATCGTCAGCAGAACCGGCGGAGAGGAGTTTGAAATCGCCGTCGCCGAAACCAACACGGATGAAGTCATGGCGCTGGCCGAAGAGATTCGTGCGACCCTGGAAGCTAACCCTCCGCAGAAGCTGGAAAAACTTACCGCCAGTATCGGGGTGGCACTTTCCCGGGACGACGATACCTTTAAAACCCTGCGCAAACGGGCAGATGTGGGTTCCTATGTCGCAAAGCAGAGTGGACGCAACCAGGTTCGTATGGTTGACTAGGCGCTGCTTTAAAAGAGGTAGAATTTATGATCATTATCGCAGGCACCATTGATCTGGCCGATCCATCCAGACGGGATGAGGCGGTCGAAAAAGCCAAACCACTTCAACAGGCAACACGGGACAATGAACCCGGCTGCCACGCCTATGTTTTCTCAAAAGACCCCTGCGTTGAGGGTCGTATCGCTGTGTATGAGCTCTGGGAAGATGAAGCATCCCTGGCTGCCCATTTCGAGCACGAGAACTATTTCAACATGCGCACCATGCTTGGAGAATTCGGGCTTGCTGGCGCTGATAACAACAAGTATCGGGTAGATCACAAAGAGCCCGTCTACGACGAGACGATGACGCCTCGCGCAGACTTTTTTACGCTCAAGTAGTTCCTGATCAGGCGCGTTTCATGCCACGAACAACCAGTTCGTGGCGTGAAATTTTCCACTCACCATCCACACGCTTCATATCGGTATGGTAAGTTGCCCAGAGGGTAACGGTGATCTCGGTTTCGCCATTCGGATAATGAACCGCCTGCACGTCCGTGCGGGTCTTTGCCTCATCACCTGATATCTCGGCATAGGTCGGGCTCAACATGTGCTGGGTCGCATCGTACTTGTCGAGGGCGTCTTTCCACCAGGGGTAATACTCCTCGATACCCTGCATCACGTTGGGCCCCATACCGACAACTTCAACGTCCTCCGTGAAGAGTGCCTTGTACCCGGCGTAGTCTTTTTCATCGACCGTCGCCGCGTAACGCAGCATGACGTCCTGTACCGCTATTCGATCTGCTACTTCCATACCTGGAATCTCCTGCAAGTCGTTGCTATCTAGGCTCAAGCCCTCTTCGTTCGCGTTCCTTGTTCATACGCTCGGTATCTGAACTGAGGCGCGGGGTTTTCTCATCTTCGCTGAGCTGGCCCAGGCGATCTCTCTGGGATTTGTCTGCATCAAACGAGATCCACTTTTCCGGCACGACAGAAATAATGGTCCGGAGAGGTGAGTCGAGCAGGCTGTAGAACGCGTCTTCCCCTTCTTTGCTGTCCGGTGACACCTTTTTGGCAAGCGCCCGATAAAACCACTGCTTGGTCTCATCATCGTCGTGAAACGTCGCATGTCCCTTGATCGTGACCGCACCCCTTGGACACTCGGGGTCCTTGGACGAGGCACCACTCACGGTGACAGATACCCGATTGTCCCGCTTGATGGCCGCAGCCCTGTGCCGGTGCGCGGCAAACGTAATCCAGACTTTACCGTCATGCCAGACAAAGGAGTGAACCACTCCAACGGGCCAGCCATCCTTGGTTGCCCACATGAGGATGCATTCCGGTGCGCGTGTCATCAGCTCATCTTTCTGCTCTTCGCTGTGCCCGTAAATGGAAACAATTTCATGATCATGTGCTGCCATTTTTGTACTTCACTCCATTTTTGTTATTCGTGGCCCAAAGGTACCATAAAAGTCCTTCTGCTATCATGCCTCGCTCAGTACTTTTGGTTAACTCCGCGTGCCCCATATCGGCCCTCATGTCACACTGGATAATCCAGCCTTTATCCATGAGACGGCGCAGCTACAGGGAAAAGTATACGTGGGCCCGGGCGCCAGCATCTGGACATACGCGGTCACACGCAGCGAACTGTTCCATATACACATTGGTGCAAGAACCAATATCCAGGATTTCGTCATGATTCACGTGGGAAACGATTCCCCTACCATCATCGGTGAAGACTGTTCAATTACCCATCACGTAACCCTGCACGGGTGCGAAATCGGCGATAAATGCCTAATCGGCATCAACGCGACGATCATGGATGGAGCAAAGATCGGTGAGAACTCCATTGTCGCGGGTCATGCCATCGTTGCTGAAAACAGCGAGTTTCCACCCAATTCCATTATCGCCGGTGTTCCGGCCAAAGTGATTGCGACCCGGGACAACGGCGAGGCTAACCTGGCCAATGCGCAATTTTACCAGGCCATTGCAGCGAGGTTCGCCCAGGGTGAGGAAAGACTGGAGGAGTAAATGAAAACACTGGACCCGGAACTCATGCCCTTCATCAAGCTGATGGGGTTGCAGGTTCCTTCAGCAGAAAAAGACCGGATCATCGGAGAAATCACCGTCAGACATGATCTCTGCACCACAGGCAACATCATGCACGGTGGCGCTATCATGGCGATGGCGGATGCCCTGGGGGCTATTGGCGCCTTTATGAACCTGCCGGATGGCCACAAGGCGACAACGACGATCGAAAGCAAAACCAACTTCATGCGCGCTGCACCACTGGACAGCAAGGTGATAGCTGACTGTATCCCCCTTCATGTCGGCAGACGTACTTCCGTATGGCAAACCACTCTCCGCAATGAAGAAGGAAAAACGATTGCCGTTGTCACTCAATCGCAGATGGTACTCTGAATCAGTTGATACCTGACGCGCTCATGGTGTGGGCCAGATCAATCGCATCTTCAAGGATCTTGTCGATCTTCAGGCGGGCGTCTTCCGTATACTGGAATCCAAGGAAGGCACATCGAGACAACTCAATGGTTGCCGCCAGTACCATTTCCTCGTCATTCGGATCAGCCAGCAGGTTCAGTACACCTGAGAAAAAAGTGTACTCCTCGTAAGCTTCCTGTTCCGCAAAATCGTGGCATAATCCCAGAATCGGCTGCGTAAGGCGCGCGTCAACAATATCGTGAAATTCCTGCAAAACTACTTCATGACCTCATGGATGGTTTTCTCAAGATCTGTCGCGCGAAACGGTTTTTCCAGACGCGCGCAGAACCCCAGCTCCCTGAACCGGGCCATTTCTGCACCGGAGGAGTATCCACTAGATACGATGAGTTTCGCATTTGGATCAATTTCCAGGATTTGAGACGCAGCGACGGTGCCACCCATACCTCCGGCAACCGTCAGATCCATGATAGCCAGGTCGAAAGCTTTACCGCCCTGTTTCTTCCTCGTATAAGCCGAAATCGCTTCTGTGCCGTCCCGTGTGGCAGTCGGCTTGTGCCCCAGGTGCGCAAGCAGTTGGCATATGGTGTTCAGGACAATCTCTTCGTCATCCATTACAAGCACTTCCAGGCTTTCGTCGGCGGAATCCAGGACGACAACCTGCTCATCATTTTTGACAGGGCTGGTCGTTGCCGGGAACGTCATTCGAAACACGGTTCCTCCCTCCGAGGATTCAACACTGATAGAACCGCCGTGCTTGGTGACAACGGAGTGCGTTGTCGCGAGGCCAAGTCCCGTGCCTGTCGACTTGGTGGTGAAGTAAGGATCAAACACCTTGCCCAGCCTGTCCGCAGGAATACCGGGGCCCTCGTCACGTACCTGGACCTCAACAAAATCGTCACTGATATTTACCATGGAGATGGTGATCTGGCCAACGTCGTCCATGGCCTGCTTCGCGTTTAGCACGATGTTGCCGATGGCCTGCTGCACCTGTCCGGCATCGACCTCAACCGCTTTCAACTGCGGATCAATCTCATAGGTTGCGACAACGCTGCTGCCACTGAGCGAGAACCTCACGGCTTCACGGACAAGTTTTTCAATATCCACCACGTCACGAACCGGGTCGCTGCCAGTTGAAAAGGTCAGAAGCTGCTTCGTCAGGTTGGTTGCCAGCTGAATGGATTCCGAAGAACGCTTGAGGAAGTCTACAGCCTTTCCCGGCTCATCCATGGAGGACTCTGCCAGCGCAAGGTTGCCATAGATCGCAGTCAGCAGGTTATTGAAGTCATGGGCAATGCCGCCCGCCAGTATGCCGATGGAAGTCATCTTGTCCATCGTGGCCCGCTCCTGTTCAAGGCGTAACTGTTCGGACACGTCACGTATCGTGTAAACCCAGCCATTGTTCTCAGGGCTTTCCTGGATATCTGAGACCAGTAGCTCAACCTGAACTTTCGAACCGTCCGGGCGGGTGATGCTTCCTGTCTTGATTGCACCTGGATCCGTACCATCCCCGTCACTCTCAAACGAGAGAACACTTGCCAGATTCTCTCCAACGGCCTGTTCTTCACTCACGCCCGTAATGTCGGATGCACCCGGATTAAAGAGCGTGATCACCTCACTCCCATCAACAGCGATAACGCCTTCTATAATTGAATCAAGAATAGTGAATGCGCGAGTTTCACTCTGATTCAAATCAATCTCTGCCCGGATCTGCTCTGTAATGTCGACAAACGCCAACACCATGACTTCTTCACCGGTTTGTTGAATGTCCAGCAGGAAGACATTCACCAGCCCCATACATTCGAGCCATCCGCCCGGCGCAGGCCCATAACTTCGTTCTCAACGATTTCACCCTTGTCGAGTCGTGAAATAGGAGCATCAAGTTGTGAAAGAACATTACCTTGTCGGTCAAACAAGTCGACATCGACTTCTGATTGACCGACAACGCCATGGAAATTTAGCAGTTCCCGAGCCACGTCGTTCACGAAAAGAAACTTTCTGCTCTTCGGTGAGCGCACCAGAATTCCTGCAGGAATGTTGTCCATAAGACTCTGCAGCAAGGATTCACTGGCGCTCACTCTCTGTTGGCTCTGGTTAAGTTGGTCGACACTCTGCTCAAGGTCACCCATCTGTTCCAGCTGACTGCGACGCAGCATCTGCAGGAAAACAGAGAACAGGCAGCCCAGCAGGACTTCAAACCCGAAGTGAGCCAGGTCATCACCGTCAGTCTGGCCAGTAGCGACAATCGAGGCCCATGAAAGCAACACCACAACGAGTACAGGATAGAAAATTTGATTGCGGGGCATCAGGTAGCCGCCAACCGCGAGGACAAAAATCAGGTTGGTGGTGTGCTTGAGTTCACCGGTTAGGAAAAGATGGACCAGTGTATTGACAGCCGCGAGCAGCACAAATGACAGGAGAACATGCTCCGAGTACGTCTCAACAACTTTGCGGTGCAGGTTGTAACGGATCAATACACCATAGCCGAACGTCGCAAATGCCAGCAGCGACATCGGCAAGGTCAACTCATCGGGCAACAGGAGAAAGTGTGAACAACCTATGACCAGGTAAACAAAAATGAATACACGGGTAACCGTTGGCAGGACGTCCCTGGCATGTTGTTCGATTGAGGCTGAGAGCTGGTCCATGCTCATTGTCCTTCAGGGTCAATCCGTCAGAAATTGACGGTTCTGCTGCCTGGCGCTGGAGGATCCTCTGGGGGGCCGGCAAAGCACTGTGCAATTGCCATCCATTTTTCTGCGGGCTCGCCAACCACCTCGAGGTTAACATCGGCGATATTGCGCCCCTGCGTCACCACATGACAAAACTCGGCCGCGTCACCGGCGACATAGTTGTCCGTGTTCGGCTCATTGAATTCCCAGGTGTCACCTTCCGGACCGTCGAGTTTTACATAAGGGGCAGGACCGGGTACGTCCATCTTCCTGTTGGCAAACGTCCAGCTGTAGGTTTTTACACCGATCACAGCGATGTTCTTGAGGCGATTGGTGTTAACCCGGGTCTGGCCAAACATATCAAAGATATCCTGGCCGTGGGACCAGGTTTCCATCTGTCTCGCTGTCGTGAACATCATCACGCCCATGTCCGGTCCAAACCAGGGCACACGCCTTTTCGGGTCGCTGTCACCAAGAAGTTCACACATCTCGCTGAAATAGGACCACCAGGTATCCAGAAGCTCCTGGCCTTCTATAGTCGGATTCATGGTTTCCATGACAACTTTTGGATCTTTCTTGGCTGCAGCGAAACCATCCGCGTCTTTCAGGGAGAGCACGGCCATTCTGTCCGAACCATGGAGGTGCTGCACAACCTGGTTGACCGTCCAGTTCTTGAAAGGCGTTTCGCGGGACCAGTCTGCGGGCTGCAGTGCATCCAGGACTGCTTTAAGAGCTTTACCCTCTTCTAGCAGGTCAGCTGCTTGTTGAAACATGTTGCCTCCTTGCAGGCGGGAACTAATCCAGTTCCCGATACTCTTTCTCGAGTCGCTTGGCCTGTTTCTTTGAGACTCCACCCAAAACATCCAGGGCATGGCGAACACGAGCCCTGCAGATATCAGAACCCAAAATGGACATGGAATCAAACAAGGGGGGTGATACCGGTTTACCAGAGATAGCGATAAAGAGTGGCGCCAGCAGATCCCTGATTTTCAGGCCCATGGCCTCTGCCAGGTCCGCCAGCAACTGGTTAAGCGCATCGCGGCGCCAGTCCTGTTGCACCTCCAGGCGCCAGAGAATGAACTGCAGCGTCTTTTTGACATCATCCGGTTCCTGGCCTTTTACCTTGAGACTGTCTTCCGTTAACTCGGGCATCCCCTCAGCAAAGAAGGCAATCATCGGCGCCAGTTCCGTAAACACATCAACGCGTTCTTTCACCAGCGGAATCAGTCGCATCAGATTTTCCCGGTTATAGGCCCATTCGCCGAGTCGGTCAGCGAACTCATCTTCCGAGAGCGTCTCGCGTAGCCATCGACCGTTCAACCATTTCAGCTTTTCAACATCAAACACCGGGGCGCCAAGGGAAATTCGATTGATATCAAAGTGTTCGATCATTTCCTCGAGCGTAAATTTCTCTTCGCCGTCCGGCATACTCCAGCCGAGCATACCCAGGTAATTCAGCACGGCCTCAGGCAGGAAGCCCATATCGCGGTAATAGCCAATGCTGGTCGGGTTCTTGCGCTTACTCAGCTTGCTCTTGTCCGGGTTCCGCAGGAGCGGCATGTGAATCAAGCGAGGCATATCCCAGCCAAAGTATTCAAAGAGCAGCATGTGTTTTGGTGCCGAGTTGATCCACTCTTCACCACGAATGATGTCCGTGACTTCCATCAGGTGATCGTCCACAACTACTGCCAGGTGATAGGTTGGCAGCCCATCAGCCTTGAGCAGCACTTGCATGTCAATCTGGCTCCAGGCAATTTCAATATCACCGCGAAGCACGTCCTTGACCACGCAGACGCCCTCTTCGGGTACTTTCATGCGAACGACGCTGGCCTCACCGGCGGCCAGCTTTTTCGCGACCTCCCCTTCCGAAAGACCAAGGCAATGGCCGTCGTAGCGGGTGGTCTCACCGGCCGTCATCTGCGCGGCACGCACCTCATCAAGGCGCTCCCGGCTGCAGAAACAGCGAAAGGCATGCCCTTTCTCGATCAGCTCTTCTGCATATCCGCCATAAATGTCAGATCGCTCACTCTGGCGATAGGGTCCATGGGGACCTTCAGTATCCGGGCCTTCATCCCATTCAAGTCCAAGCCAGCGCAGAGACTCCAGTATCTTCGCTTCCGATTCAGGCGTGCTGCGTTCCTGGTCCGTGTCTTCAATTCGCAGGATAAATTCGCCGCCTGTTTTCTTTGCGTAGCAATAGCTGAACAGGGCCATATAAGCCGTGCCGACATGCGGATCACCCGTCGGCGAGGGAGCAACTCTGGTTCTGGATTTCATGGGATGGACTGCGTGAAAAACGGCTCAGATGTTACACTATCGGATCGCAAAGATTAATCTCAGCCTCTGAATGCAACGGACCCTGTGTGTCGCGCCGATGATGGGTTGCACAGACCGGCACTGCCGTTTCCTGTTCCGCCAGTTATCACCCAACGCCCTGCTCTACAGCGAGATGCTCACCTCGAGCGCCCTGATCCATGGCGATACCGATCGCCTTCTGGAACATGCTGGCGACGAGCCCGCAGTGCTGCAACTCGGTGGCAGCAATCCCGGGGAACTCGCCCGCGCGGCAAAGCTGGTTGAACAGGCAGGCTACCAGGAGGTAAACCTCAACTGTGGTTGCCCCAGTGACCGTGTGCAACAGGGTGGCATCGGTGCCTGCCTGATGGGTGAACCAGCGCTCGTCGCTGAATGCTTCAGGGCCATGTCTGAGGCCGTCAGTATTCCAGTAACCATCAAGTCACGTATCGGGATTGACGACCAGGACAACTATGAGTTCTTCCGTGACTTTGTCCTCCATATCCATGATGCCGGATGTCGTCACTTCCAGGTTCATGCCCGCAAGGCGGTACTTTCTGGATTAAGCCCGAAAGAAAACCGGGAGATTCCGCCGCTCAGGTACGACTATGTCAGGCAGATCCAGCAGGAGTTTCCCGATACGGAATTTGTCCTGAATGGCGGCATCGCAACGATCGAACAGGTCAGCGAGCTGCTGCAGGAGTTTCCCGGTGTCATGCTGGGCCGTGCACCTTACAGCAACCCCTACCTGCTGGCAGAACTGGAAACACATATCTTCAAGACCGAACTGGTAGATCGTTACGTCGCACTCTCTCATTACCGGTCGTACATGGTCGAACAGGAAGCCAAGGGGGTGCATATCAAGCATATGGCGAAACACCTGCTGGGGCTCTTCACGGGCCTGCCCGGCGCAAGGGCATTCCGGCGCCACCTCAGTACTCACATGTTCCAGGAGGATGCGACCGTGTCCGTCATCGATGATGCCGTGGCATTTATCCGGCCGCTGAGCGAAGTGTCATGATTGATCGACTGTTCGATTTTTTTGAGCGCCTGCTGGACGCAGAAGTGCCCGAAGAGGACAGCCAGGGAGCAATCGCACTGGCAGCTGCCTGCCTGATGATGGAGGTGGCTCGATCCGACAGCCATAAAAAGGATCTTGAGTTCGCCACGATACAGACAATCCTGGAAGAACAGTTCTCAATCGACCCGGCAGCGGTTGAAGCACTCACCACATCAGCAAGCGAGAAGGTGGAAGAAGCACACGACCTCTACCAGTTCACCCAATTAATAAATGAACACTACAGTTACGTCGAAAAAGAATTACTGATCCGGGCGATGTGGCAAGTGGCTTATGCTGACGGCCATATAGAGGCGATTGAAGACCATATCATCCGGCGGATCGCTGGTTTGATTCACATTGCCCATGCCGATTTCATCAGGCTGAAGATAAGCGCCCGCGGCTAGATAGAAAGCCCGCGGCTAGATAGAAAGCCCGCGGCTAATTAGATAATCGCCCGTTTGGGTGACGATTCTGAGGGATCATTGTCTTCCGACTCAAGCGCATCGACCAGCTCGTGAAACTTGTCGAAGTTTTCATCGTCTAATCCCATAAGCGTTTTGTGCGCGTCCAGTACCTGGCTACGCATGGCCTCCTCGCTGCAGATTTCCACCGGCAATTCGCTTAAATCAGAATTCTCGCCAAACACCTCGCTGCTGATCACGCTGACCTGCTCCATGGCCATGCTTTTCAGTACGCGGGTAATGTCATCCCGGGGAGACACAATGCTCGTGGCTGAATTGAATTTTTCGCGGGTGCAGATAGCTATTTTCGCGATAAGACCGAGGGCCGTGCTGTCGACAGTTTCGGTTTCAGACAGGTCAATGATCATGCCGTTAAAACAGTCACACGCTTCGAGCCTGCCAAGGTAGGATGCGATGGTAGGTCCCAGGGACAGCCTCACGTCGCCGACAAATTTCAGCACGTGTACGCCTTCCCGCTCTGCAAATAAGATACTACCCATACATCTATCCCGGCCGTCCAGCACTGGCCACGGTGAAAACAGCAATATCATCCGGGATAGAACTGGCGCTGAGGACCCCCAAATCATCAATCAACTCATCCACAAGCTGGACGGGATCCTCCTCCTGCTTGTGGCATTCTACCACCGAAAGCAGGTGGTCTTCCTTAGCTTCCAGGGTTTCCTGGGGCATTATTTCGAACACTCCGTCGGAAAACATGACGATGGAGTAGTGTTCCGACAGGGAAACACGATGGGACTCATAGCTGGGCTCCGAATAGAGCCCCAGCGGCTGACCGCCAATTTCAAGGAATTCTGCACCCTCAGAATGACAAAGGATCGTACCCGGGAAATGAGCCGCATTGCTGTATTCCAGAGTGCCCTCCTCCTGGTCAATGATGCCAATGAACATGGTGACATGCTGCTCCAGGTTCCACTGCAGTAGTTCAAGATTTATCCAGGACAGGATCTCAGCCGTCGACATAAATCGCTGGAAGTCATCCAGTAGTCGGCGCGACAGACTCTTCAGGAGAACTGTGATAAACGCACTTGACGCGCCATGCCCGGAAACGTCAGCAATATAGAAAGCAACCCGACCATCAAACAACTCAAAGTAGTCGATGAAATCACCACTCATGATCATCGATGGATACAGCTGGTGATTAAAACTGATGCCCTGCAGCGACGCTGGCGCGTCCGGCAGCATCGCCTGCTGGACCCTGAAGCCCGACCTCTGATCATGCTCCAGCTGTTTAAAGCGTGTGCGCGTTTCTTCCGAGGCTTCTGCAAGAAGTGCATTGGTTCGACTTTCGAGATTCTGCATGATCACAAAAGGCAGCATCTCTCTCTGCGGACCCACATAGTAAATGTAGTCTGATGCTCCTGCCTCAACATGCTCACGCATGGCTTCCTCGGAAACGTCAGTCGCCACCATGACAATCGGCACCAGGGGAAACTGGCGATGAATTTTGCGGATAAGCAGTAACGAGGAGAGACCCGGTTGCTTGGTCAGCAGGATCAGGTCTGGAATGGAAGCACGAATCGCCGTTATGGCGTTGGTGTAATCAACAATGGATACATTGGGAAAGTCATTTTCCGCGAGCCGGAGTTTCATCTCTTCGGCTTCAGAAGATGCGGATACGATAAGCAACTTTTCCAAGCGTTCCTGAGCCCCCAACTCACGGAAACGGATTCGATTTTACTCCGCTAGAACTCATCGTCAAACGGATCTTCGATCTCACCATCCTTTTCCTGGAACTCACGACGCTGCAGGTACGCGTCCCGATAGAAGATATAGCGGTCGCCAAACACCACGGAATCTGCCGCCAGAAACTGGGATCGGGTGTGCAGCACACTAAAACCAAAAAGAGAGTTTCGATGACTGACCGGATGGTAGTACCTGAGCGGGTCAAGTCTTGAATCCACCGTCCGGGTGAAAACATCCCGGACCGAGCTGGGACCCAGAAAAGGCAGGACAACATAAGGGCCGCGCGGCACATCCCAGACTGCCAGCGTCTGGCCAAAGTCTTCATCACTCGCACGGAGTCCCATGCGAGAAGCCGGGTCAAACAATCCACCGATGCCTATGGTTGTGTTAACCAGGACTCTTGAAACGTCCGTCGCCGCCTGCTTCGGCTTTCCCTGGAGCAGGTTATTCAGCCCGTTGCCCACCTCAACCAGGTTACCGAAAAAATTGGTCACCAGTCGCTTCGCCGGATTAGGCATGACCTTGTCATATCCCACAGCTATGGGGCGGATGACTTTTTGG